>JASEFR010000017.1:5116-38186 GCA_030019025.1 bacterium | reverse complement strand
TTTGTAAGGGAGATACACCCTGAAGGCAAAATCCCTGAAGATTGGTGGGAGATACCATATTTAAGGCCAAATGCTGAGGAAAATTTAAACTATCCCACCCAAAAACCCGAAAAGCTCCTTGAACGCATTATTCTGGCATCTTCAAACGAAGGCGACATCGTGGCTGACTTCTTCTGTGGGTCTGGGACTCTTGCGGCAGTTGCTGAGAAACTTGGAAGAAGATGGGTATGCTGTGATATGTCAAAGTATGCGATTCATGTAACGAGAAAGAGGCTTTTGGATATAGCGAATTCAATGGCACTCGGCGTAAAGGTTGAGGACGAGAGCAAAAGACCCCTTTATAGAAAGCCTGTAAGGCCTTTCTACCACGTGACCATAGCAAACTACATGACGGATAAGATGTATAACAGAGTGGATGTTATTAATCTGATTCTGAATCTTTACGGGGCATCTCCGATGAGGCAAGTATTTAAGTATCTTCACGGCTTAAGAGAGAAGGAGAGAGAAATAATTCATGTTGGTCAGGCGAACTTTCCGGTGACACCTGCTGAGATCCACGAAGTTATTAAGGAATTTAAAGAAACACCTTTCTACAGAGATGGATGGACTCTCGTGATCCTCGGATGGGACTGGGCACCTGATACTTTTGAGAGGGCCAAAGATTTATGGGAGATGCAGGATGTTAAGTTAAAGCTCTTGCACATTCCACCTATTGGAAAACTTGACGAAGTTATGAAGAGATACAACCTTGATTTATCAAAGGTTGCAAGGCTTGAATATGCCTTTGATGAGGAAGTAAGGAAGCATCTGAGGTTTATAGAGCCGGGGTATGTGTGGCTTGAAGTAAAGGAGGACGGACTAAAAGTGGAAATTGAAATTAAGGACTTTTGGGTGGAGCTTCCACACGGCTATGAGGAACTTGAAGAGGAGATAAGAAAGAGAATTCAAGAAGCAAAAAGCGACCAAGAAAGACAGAAGTATTTCCTTCCGCTCATAAACTACTGGGCTGTAGACTGGAATTACGATGGGGCTGTCTTCAAACATGATTTTGTAAGTTTTGATAAAAAACCTGGAGAAGGGAATGTGATTGTTAAGGCGACCCATACTTATGAGCGATCAGGAACCTACAGAGTCGTGGTTAAGATAACGGACATATTTGGCGGAGAGACTTCAAAGGAGATTATGGTTAATGTGAGGGGTTGAAAAAACGATGGAGCAGGCATCAGAAAAAACCTTGGTAAGTTTGGCGTATCTTAAGGTACTATGGGATAAGGAAGGTAAGGATTTATTGGATATATATCTCTACTTTTTAGCTGAATTTTTTAGAAGAAAAAATTATTCATCTATAGATGAAACCTCTGAATTTGTAAATCGTATTTCCAAAGAAATTGAAGAAGAATTTGGTCTTAAGATTCCTTATCATCCACTCTTATCATTGTTAAATAGAGCTAGAAAAAGAAAACTTTTAGAGAAAACGCAACATACATATTACATTAAAGAAGAAGAACTTAGTAAATACGTATTTAATGTCAATAGTGCCGAACGTTCCGTTAATAATTTAATCAAAATAATAGCAGCGCACGCCAGTAATATTTTCCCTCAAAAGTCGATTACAGAAGATCGAATAAAAAATGCTCTTATAAATTATTTAAATAGTTTTGGTCCATCCGCGCTTACCAGCGAAATTGAAGGCTTAGATGTTCTTAAAAGAACGATAATTTCTGAAAAACGTGAAGAGTTGTTTATTGTCAACAGAGTGATTCTTTATATGTACGAGAATGATAAGGATGGATGGTCGCTCCTTCAAAATGTTGCAACAGGGTATTTGCTTTCAAATATTATTTTATACGATCAGAATGCAATAAAGACTAAATTAAAAGGACTAAAAGTATATCTAGATACAAGAATAATTTTGCGACTTATAGGTGGAGAAGGAGAAGAGATGAAAGAAATATATAAGAATTTTATAAATAAATTGAAAGAGGAAGGAATTAAACTTCGCATTTTTCAACATACTTATGAGGAAGTAATGGATATTTTGGATGACTGTTATAAATGGATAGATAGCCCCGCGTATGATCCGTCAAAAGCAAGCTTGTCCTTGAGGCATTTTAAAGAAAAAGGTTTTCATCAATCCGATATTATATTGATTAGTGATAAATTAAAAGATAATTTGTTAAATATAGGTATAGAAATTGAACTTACTCCTCAAGAAAAGCCTGAATATAGCATAGATAGGAATAAGCTGAAAAATTATATAAGAGAAATTTATGAGAAAAATCCTAGCTTTGTGTATTGTGAAAAAGAACTCACAATAGAAAGAGACGTACAATCAATTTCGGCTATATATCAGCTCTGGCAAGGAAGTAAACCAATTAATCTTAAACAGGCAAAATGTATCTTTATCACTTCTAATGCCGGTCTTGCCTATGCTTCTAGTGTATTTCATAAAGAAAAATCTCCGCGGGGTTTTTATATCCCACCATGCATAACTGATATTTTCTTGGGTACAATGGTATGGCTTAATGATCCTGTCAAGGTTCAAGAAATAATGCCTATGACTCTCATTTCAATGTCTATGGCTATTCTACGAGACAGTGGCGAATTTATGGAAAAGTGGTATTCAGAGATTAAAAAACTTTTAACAGAAGGAAATATAACCGAGGAAGATTTCATTCTTCTGCGTGATTCTCAAATTGCGCGAGAACTTTTAGATAAAAAAAACTTGGGTGATCCAGAAGCTATATCTCCTAAAACAGCTATTGAAATTCTGCAGGAAATTGAACAAAGAGCATCGCAGAAATACGAAGAGGAAAGACGGAGCCACGAAAAAACCCGTGAAGAACTAGAACAAATGAAAAGAAAGGAGAAGGAAAGAGAAGAAAAACTCTCTAGAAGAGCACAAAAATACGCCACAATGATAATCTGGTTTAGTCTATCGCTTGGAATTATTTTACTTGTATTATCGTTACTTTTGAAGGGAACGATATGGAAGGCTATCAGCATAGTTTTCACAGTTATTTTATTTATTTTGGGAGCGTTAGGAATAACAGTCAAACAGAGCAAACAGTTTCTTGTGAAGAGAATAAAAGGATTTTTGAAGGGAGAATAAAAATGTCAAGAAAAAAGAAAAAAGATGTTATGACATTTGAGGTGAGAAAGCCCTCATCAGACATAACTTTCATCCACCCTGATTCAATTCTTGAACCTTATCCTAAGGAAATCAGAATTGAGGATCCATATCTTGATAATGTTAAAAGGAAGTTCAGAGAATACATCTTAAACGGTATTGCATGGGCTAATGAGCAGAGAAAGAATGGGGATCCTTATGCAAGGTTCCCATCGGAGGCTGTCTGCGTAAATAATTTAAGATTAGAAGTCAAGAGATGGAGAGAGGAGGGATATCCGAACGTAACTGATACGACGAGATATTTACTTAATTTCTGGTTTGAACAGCCAAGAGACAAAGTATTCTGGTTCTCCCAACGGGAGGCTGTTGAAACGCTGATTTATTTATATGAAGTTAAAGGAATCACGAAAGTTAGTGAACTTTTGAATGAATATGGTGCTTTCAAACTTTCAGGATACGAAGAATACGATAAATATCCAAGATTTGCTTTTAGAATGGCAACAGGCTCAGGAAAAACCCTTGCGATGGCTCTCCTAACTGTATGGTCATTTTTCAACTACCTTTATGAGGATAGAGAGAAATACACGAGATTCTTTCTTTTTGTAGCGCCGAACATAATAGTTTACGACAGGCTAAGGAAAGACCTTGAGGATTTATCAATATATGAGGAATTCCACCTTATTCCGGAAGAGTGGAAAAGAAATTTTAAAGTTCAAGTGATCACAAGGGATACGTTTTCAGATGCTGATAGGTTCCCGCCACCGGATGATGAGAGCGTGATATTTGTAACAAATATCCATCAGATAGGTTTTAGAGAGAAAAGGAAGAAAGAAGAAGATATTATAACCCCATTGTTTGATATTCCTTATCCTGGAAGTGAACCATACAAAGCAAAATCGATTAAACTGTGGGAAATACTAAATAACTATCCTAACCTTATGATTCTGAAAGATGAAGCCCATCACATACACAGGGAGGAAAGCAGTTGGCAGAATTATCTCTGGAGTTTACACGAGGCTATGCTTTCAAATCACTCTAAAGGCATCTTTATGGAACTTGATTTTACTGCAACCCCAAAGGATGAAAAAGGGGCTTTGTTTCCGTGGATAATTGTAGATTTTTCTTTAAGAGAAGCATTGCAAACTGGAATTGTGAAATATCCAGCAAAGGTTATAGTCCATGATGCTCCACCCATCAAAAAAGGTTTTAGCATAGACGACTTTATACCCTACATAAAGGCTGCTTTAGATAGATGGAGAAAACATAAAGAGAAATTAAGAGAACTTGGAAGAAAATCTGTTCTATTCATAATGGCAGATGAAATATCAAATGCAGAAGCAATTTATGAAAAACTGCTTGAAGAACCTGACATTGATTCATCAAACATGATGCTTGTTCATTCAGAACTTGATGAATGGAAAACAAGATTAAAAGAAAAAGGAAAGGAGATTGTATCAAAGATTCGGATAAACGGTGAAGAAAGGGATATTGATAAGGAGCTTGCTGTAGAGCTTGTAAGGAAACTTGATGATCCCTATAACCCTATAGAGGTTATATCCAGCGTTATGATGCTGAACGAAGGTTGGGATGTCCGCTCGGTTACAGTGATTTTAGGGCTTAGATCTTATGCTTCTGAAAGGGAGATACTGCCGGAGCAGGTCATAGGGAGGGGATTAAGAAAACTTTTTCCAGAAGAAGGTGTTAATGTAGAAAAATGGGTAAATATTTTGGAGGTTGTGGGGCCTCCCAATCTCATTAAGGTTTTGGATGACCTTGAACGGCTTGAAGGTATAAAAATTCCAGAAGCTCCAAAAGAGTTCTTTGTATCGTTTAATCCTCGAATAGAAGCAGAAGAAGAATTGAAGTTTGAGATCCCAAAAGCGGAATTTCTATCTTTCAACGAGAATATAGATGTTGAAGCTATTATAAAGGAGATCTTTTCAAAGTTGCCATCAAATGTTTATAAGCTAGCTGAAATTGATGAATTCAAGAAAAAATATGACTACGAGGTTATTGACTTGAAAGGGCAGACCTTGGATGAAGGGGAGATAGAGGCATTGGCATATGATGTTTCTATTATACGACTAACTCAACTAGCAAGAGATTTACAGGAAGAAATACCTCTCCCGAATTCTTTTAATTTACTTCTTAATGCTTTAGAGAACTATATTTCAGAAAAGCTTTTTGACGAACCTGTTGAATTAGATGATGCTGTATTGAGATTTCTATCGGTAAAGGGTTGGTATTCGCAGATCAAAATGGAAATAATAGAGTTTGCTAAACCATTGATAAGTAATCCCGTTTTTTCAACAGAGGTGGAATTGAAGCAGGTCATTAAGGTAGAGGAACTTGATAGCTTTCCTTGGACAAAAGAGTTTGCTGACTCAGAAAAGAGCTTATTTGTTAGAATTGCTTATGAGGACGATGAAGAGGTAAGAATTCCTTCCTCACCAGTGGATAATAATATGGAGGCTGATTTCGTAAACTTTTTAACAATGGCTGATGATGTAATATCCTTCATAAAAAACATACCAAATATAGTGGGATTAAAAATCACCTATTATGATTCAAGAGAAAGGAAATGGAGGAAGTTCTATCCAGATTTTATTGTGAAAACAAATCATGGGTATTATCTTATTGAAACCAAGGGAAGGGAGGAGATTCAGGTTCCTGATAAGAATATCGCTGCTTTAAAGTGGTGCGAGGCTGTGAGCAAAGCCACTAACAATAGATGGGTATATTTATACTTACGAGAGAAAGATTGGAGTGGAAAACTCTATCTTGAAGATTGTGAGAGAGACAATACGGCTGATGTCGCCTAACAGCAGACATACGGCTACGGTGCTTCGCACCTCCGCCCAAATCCCGAGTATCGTCGGGACTTCGTATGTCCGCAAAATGTTATACGCAATCGGATTAATCAAGGGAGGTGAAGATTATGAAAAAAGAAAATCTTGAAAAAATTCAAGGGACACTTGAATTAATAACTCGTAAATGGTGGTTTTTAGTTCTTTTTATTCTGGTCGGAACGATAAGTCCACCGATTGTTACAAAAGGATTTGATCCTTCTAAAATAGGTGAAATTATAAGACATATACGCCAGAATTCCTTGCTTAGATTTTGCTCTCCTTTGTATCCTGTTTTCAAAATTATTCCAATTATTTTAGTTTTTGCTTTAATTTTGTATGGAAATCGAATTGGCAGAATCTTTTCTTTTTATGTTGGTATTAATTATCTTCTTTTTGCATTTCTTCAAGGTATCGCGATAACCGATAAATATGGTTTTGGAATGGTGACAGGTAATTTCATCCTCATGATACTTGTTTCCATCTTCTGGTTCTGGGAGGCATCTGTTAATAAAAATAATTTCACTCCTCAAAAACTACCTATTACAAGATATTGGGTTGTCCCATTAGCATTTTTAGCCTTCTGGTATCCAGTAAACCTTGAATCAATGAAACCTGATTTTAATCTTGTTTATTTATTCACAAACCCAGCGGGTTTAGCCTTTTGTACCATGACGCCTGTATATCTTGGAATACTCACTTTTTATTATCCCAAGGTTAATATCGTAACCCTTAGGGTTACAAGCCTCGCTGGAATAATCATTGGTTTCTGGAATATGGTAGAGAATTTTTTGATTAAGCCCGATATTTTGTGGTGGAATGGAGTGTTACATCTCCCCTTGGTCTTTATCTCTATCTATGCTCTCATCCTTTCTTTTAAAAAGATACAACTGGTAGAATCCACAAAGGAGAAAAAGTGATGGGTATTAGCTAACAACGTATAGCGGTGGATAATATGAACTCTGTTAACTTCTTTTCTCCTTCCGATTTCCATTGGCCTTGATTATTTCATTTAGGTCTTATAGTATTTTTCCCAAATCTCTTTTTCTTACCCGGTTGTTTATATTTATCTTTAAATGAAACCGGAATAATTGATGCTTTGCCTCTGGAAATTCATCTCCTATCGCCTCTCTCAATTCTCTTGAATCATCGCTTATTATCATCTTTATTCTCTTTAATCTTTGGTTCCTTAGAGCCCTGAATAATCGTTTTCCACATCTTTTCCTTCGTGTAAAAAATATCACGGTATATCTCTCCTACTATCGTCCTTGGATTTCCTGTGTAATCCCCGTTCTTCTCTGTCTCTTGATGCTCCCTTGAATATTCCGCTCGCTTCTCCCTTAAAATTTCTTCTTTTATCCCTTAAAAATTTTTTGTGATTGACCTGTTAGTCATTTTTATCTCTCCCCCAAAGGAGCTTTCCCTCCCCTTGACACATTTTTGTTTACAATGCCGGCTTTTGTCAAATTTTGGAAAAGTTACAAACGAAGTTTTCAAAATTTGAATGATAAGCATGCTGAAAGGCCTGGAAAACGCAGGAAGTAAAACTTGCTTTTTTTCAAAAGGTGAAGATTATAATAAAGCACTTACATTGGCGGGGGATTAGATGGACGAGGAAATACCGTTACCTGGCGGTAGACGCAAGTTTGCCGCCTTTTCTAATCAGATTTCGCCTTACGGCGAAACTTTAAATATTCCTATAAACTCAGGCTATACATCACCCTTCAGGGGGTAAAATATGGATGAAAAATTATCCAAGCCTAAAATAGTCCGAAAAAGGGCAGTCAATGAAAAAGGCCCCAGGTGTCTCGGCCCTGTGGTTAACGTGGAAGAACAGGTGCCACCAGACTGGTGGCGACGGATTTTCAATTCACTCTACCTGAAAACGGATGCAGATGTGGTGGATGATATGCTTATCACTAAGGCGGAGGTGGATATATTCTCGGAAATCCTCAGACTTTCACCAGACGATAAAATTCTGGATTTATGCTGCGGACAGGGCCGTCATTCTTTAGAACTGGCAAGGCGCGGTTTTCAAAATGTTGAAGGATTAGACCGGTCACACTACCTGATTCAAAAGGCAAAAACACAGGCGAAAAAGGAAAACTTAAATGTCAAATTTAGGGAAGGAGATGCCAGAAAACTGCCGTATCCACCTGATACTTTTGATGTTGTGCTAATTCTGGGAAACAGCTTTGGCTATTTTGAGACGATTCAGGAGGATCTTAGAGTTCTAAAAGAGGTTTTCAGAGTTCTCAAACCCTGGGGAAGGCTTCTTATAGATGTAGCTAATGGTGAATATCTGAGGGAAAACTTTCAGCCCAGATCGTGGGAGTGGTTAGACAAAAAGTATTTTGTTTGCAGGGAGCGCTATCTTTCCCTGGACAAACAGCGTTTAATATCAAGAGAAATAATTACTCATGTGGAAAAAGGCGTTATAGCAGACCAGTTTTATGCAGAAAGGCTTTATACTCATGATAGCCTGAGCGAGCTTTTAAAAACTGTGGGTTTCAGTGACGTAACGTTTCACGGAGAAATCTCACCTGATTCTCAAAGGAAGCAGGATTTGGGGATGATGGAAAGAAGAATCGTTGTGACTGCTGTGGCTAAAAAGCAATGGACACCGGTTAAAAAGAAGGAAACGAAGGCAACCAGGAATGTAGTCGTCCTTCTCGGCGATCCACAGAAGCCAGATCCACTTAAGCCCTTAAGTGTTTTTGATGATGATGACCTCTACACGATTGATCAACTGAAGGACGCTCTAAGGGAGCTTAAAGGATATAATTTTACCTACCTGACCAATCATGATACCCTGATTAATGACCTGATGAAACTGAAACCCAAGATAGATTTCGTATTTAACTTGTGTGATGAAGGTTATTACAACGACCCACGGAAGGAGGCCCATATACCAGCTTTGCTGGAAATGCTTGGTATTCCATACACTGGTTCAGGGCCACGGGCACTTATTAATTGTTACGACAAATCCCTCGTGCGCGGTGTTGCAAGAGAAATGGGAATCCCCGTACCTTCTGCCGTTCTTATAAACCCTGAAGACATAATATTTGAGCTTCCTTTAAGTTTTCCAGTCATCGTGAAACCCAACTTTGGAGATTCAAGTTTTGGAATTACGCAAAAGAGTGTTGCAAACAGTTTTGAAGAACTCTTGACTACAATTTCCGAAGTTCGGAAAAAATTTGGTTATGATAAACCAATTTTAGTGGAAGAATTCCTTACGGGGAAAGATCTGAGCGTGGGAATCATTGGGAATCCCCCAGAAGATTACAGAGTTTTGCCTGTTATTGAGGAAGATTACTCGGCTCTACCGCCTGAGCTTCCCAAAATATGCGGGTACGAAGCCAAGTGGCTTCCGGATTCTCCCTACTGGAACATTAAGTCTATACGCGCCAATCTTCCAGAGGAAACAGAAAAATTCATTGTGGGGTGTTGTTTGAGGCTGTTTGAGAGGCTGGATTGCAAAGATTACTGCCGATTTGACTGGAGGCTTGATGCAGAAGGTAATCCTAAACTCCTTGAGGTAAATCCCAATCCCGGCTGGTGTTGGGACGGACATCTTGCAAAGATGGCAGGTATTGCTGGAATGTCTTATTCTGAACTTCTCAAAGCCATTTTAGAAGCAGCAGAGCACAGGCTAAAAATCGGGGGATCGTAAAAAGGATAGGCTCAATATCTATGTGGTTTGGTGAAGAATTGCTCGCACAAGGGCTTTAAAAAGCTTATTGTGAGCACCGTACCCGAGCTTGAGGTGTACGAGTTCGTGCACGATGACTTCATGGCGAAATGAAGCAGGCTGGTTCAAAAGTTCAAGATTCAAGGTAAGTCTTCCTCGGGTGGATATGCTTGCCCACTTTTGCTTCATGGGGCGAATTTGAATTTCTCGCAGTCGATCTTCCACGCCTACACGCCGAGCCCAGGTGAGTACCTCAGCAATAAGGATATCCCGGGTAACATTTTCATGAAAAGTTTCTATTGGATTGTTTTTGTTTTTCTTCATGTCGTAGCCTTTCGGAGTAAGGTGAACATCTCGTCGGTCCAGGCAACCACATCCTTTATACCCGCGTTGATTAGCTCTTTGTAAATCTTTTTGCGTAGTTCACGCTCATGAGTTGCACTTACAGCCCAGTGGGGAAAGTCTCGGAAGGCGGGTTCCAAAGAAGCGGCCAGCTTTTCAGCCTGTTTTGCGTCAATTCCCTTTTGCACTCTTAGCCACCAGGCTACAGCAAAAGCTTCCGGTGAGAGTTCACTTTTCTGTCGCTGTGTCTGTGCTTCCTGAATGTCATGAACCAGTTCTGAAAGTTGTTCTAAAGCCTGCTGACTGTCAAGTTGTCGTTCTTCAAAGGCACGACGAATAGCCTCTGCTCGCTCCCCGATGGGAATGAGATAGGGTTCCTTTTTACCTTCAAGTTCAACGAGTCGATATAGTTCTTTAAGAAGGTTGAACACCTTTACTGTGTCGGGTTTATCGTTTTTAGTCAAAGCCAGAAGCGCTCCAGCCCCGATTTCATAGGTTTTGTGCGGTTCGTGTATTGTTTCTGTAGTTGTGTGTTTTTGCACGATTTGAGCAGTCTTATGCAGGAATGACTTGTCTACTGGCACGCCTGGTTCGTAAGCGCCTCTTAGGAGACGATACATGTTTACCAGCTTCTGGTAATCCTCCAGATAAGGGCGAAGAAATGGATCTGGTGAGAGAATTTCGTAGGTTTCTTCAAGTTCGCGGAAGAATCGATAGAATTTTTCGCGGATTTCTTTGTCCCGAAAATAAAGTAAAACAGCTTCCGCGGCCTTGTCTTCGTTTTTCCCTTGAGCTATTGGAAGATATTTTTCCCGTGCTTCAAGCATCATATCCGAAAAGTGGGATTGCAATACCTCCAGCCCCTGAACGACCCCTTCCACATCTTTTGAGTCAAATGCAAGTGCGCGCTCCAGATTATTAAAGATGCCAAGGAAGTCAACGATCAAACCGCTTGTCTTACGACGGCCTTGTTCGTCTTCATAGGGACGGTTGACACGGGCGATAGCCTGTAGCAGTACATGGTCTCTCATAGGCTTGTCCAGATATATGCAGTACAGTATGGGCGCATCGTATCCGGTAAGAAGCTTATCGGTAACAATTATGATCTTGGGGTTTTCATCAGGTTTACGGAAAGCCCTGCGGATAGAAGCTTCTTCCTCTTCATTTATGTGGTAGCGCCGCATGTGGGGTGGATCGTTATACCCGCGACTGATGAGTACCTGACTCATCTCAGATGGTAGGTAATGATTGAGTGCTTCTTTATAGAAACAGCAAGCCTCGCGGTCTACCGCTACCAGAAAGGCCTTGTAGCCCATGGGTTCCACATATTTTCGGAAGTGGTCCGCCACAAAAGCGGCGATTTTCTCAATCCGGTCAGGGTTTTTGAGCATGTTCTTAAGGGTGACAGCCCGGTCAAGAACACGGTTTAGTTCTTCTACGTCGGCCACGCCCTCAAGTTCAGCTGCTGACCAGAATTCTTTTTCCATCGCCTCTCGGTCCACCACAAGATCGTTGGGAGCCATCTGATAATGAAGTGGGACCGTTGAACCGTCTTCGATAGATTCGCGAATGGAATACTTATCAAGATAACCACCAGGATCTCCACCGCCGAAAACCTTGAAGGTGCCCTTTCCGTGGCTTGTTTTGTCAACAGGTGTGCCGGTAAAGCCGATGAATGTGGCGTTGGGCAGTGCACCCATCAGATAGTTCCCCAGGTTAGCACCGGTGGAGCGGTGGGCTTCATCCACAAGTACAAAGATGTTTTTTCTAGTGTTTAGATTGGCATCAGCGTCGTCAAATTTGTGGATCATTGAGACAATCAGCCCCCGGGTGTCATGCTTCAGGAGGTCGCGCAGGTGACGCTTGCTTTGAGCTACAACAACTCGATTAAATCCCACTGATTCCAGGTTCTGGAAGAGCTGCTGCTGGAGTTCATTGCGGTCCACTATCATGAGCACCGTGGGGTTCTCAAAATGAGGGTCTTCTAAGAGCAACTTGGCTACTGTGATCATGGTGTATGTTTTACCGGACCCCTGAGTATGCCAGATAAGACCACGCCGCTTCTCCGGATCAGCAGCCCTGACGATCACCTTCTCAGCTGCTCTCATCTGGTGAGGTCTGAGTACTGCCTTGGAAAGTTCACCATCCTTTCTAACGAAGAGAATATAATCTGTAAGTAAACGCAGCAACCGGCGAGGTGCCAAAAAAGTCTTAACTAAGGTTTCAAAGTCCCCTGCCTGCTCGTCCTTCCAGTTAAACAGTGCCTTACGGGAAAGGTTCCAGGTAGGGCCATAGAAGAACCTGACCAGATGGGTGAGGGCGAAGAGCTGGGCTTGGGCCATAAGTTCTGGTCCCTGCTCGTGGTAGCGGCGAATCTGGTCAAAGGCCTCGGCGATCCCTTCAGACCGAGTGGCAGCCTTAGTTTCCACTACAACAACGGGGATCCCATTGACAAGGAGTACAATGTCGGCTCGGATACCGGTGTGACCCGAAATGAAGCGAAACTCGTCCGTGATGTGGAAGGTATTGGCTTCTACATTCTTTGGATCAATAAGGCGGATGTTTTTCTCTCTTCGTTCGGCCTCTACGAAGACCGTCTTAAGCCCTTTGAGATATTCCCAGGCTTCAAGGTTCCCTTCAATGTTGGGCCTTACACGCACCAATCGGGCGATAATTTCTTCAGCTTTGGCTACCGAATCTACCGCACCGGGGTTAAGCCGCTGGAGCTGTTCTATCAAAACTGTTCTTAAAATCGGGCTGTCCTCACCACCTCGAAGGCGCAGGGCTTCCTCTGGAGGAAGATACTTCCAACCCACCTCCTGGGCATAGCGAAGGAAGGGGTTTTGAACTGCTTTCCGTTCACTCCCGAGGGTCATGGGCTGCCTCCGAGGTTTTTGTCGCATTTCCGTGTATTCCCACATGTGTATATATAATGCGATATATAGAGATTATGGCGGCGAAACGCTGTGCGCCAAAATTGATTATAGGGCCACGCCGACATCTACCCATATTGATTGTGGCTAGCATATCTGTCCCTGTGAAAGGCGTTCGAAACCCCGCCGAATGATGGCGGCCATGCGTTTGCGGCGCTCTTCCAAAAACGTCTCGTAATCCATGGTGTACCATCCTTCGGGCAGGGCGTGGAACTCGTACATTTCCCGCAACTCGTCGCTGCTAAAGCGCGCTTCGTATTGGGGCGCGTATTCAGCCGGCGGTTGATCGCTGATGTCAATGTTGTCGTACCATTCCACCAGCGCATAATTGGCTACTTGGTTGATGTCACGGGGGTCGGTAATGCCCTGACTCTGCAGATATCCTCGGGGAAATAGATGGTGGCGTTCCAGGGCCTGTTTCCTGGCGTGAGTAGAAGGGTCCAGCAGGTCGCGAACCTTCATGCGTGAATATAGCACGGGCGCGTCAAGGATGCACAGAGCGGCGAAATAGGCAGATTGCCCGGTGTTTCGGGCCGATGCGGTGGCCAGTTCGTTGGGCAACGTCACCTTCCAGTAGTCCTGAGTCAGCACCGCGGCCATCTCGTGCTCGAGGACCCGTACGAAATCTTCCTCACGGGACAAATTGCGCAGCATGGCCAAATCCTGGTCCATACGCGTCTCAGGGGAAGAGGTGTAGCGGCCGGTGAGGGAGCTCATGAAGAACCACCGGGCCATTAGGTCGCGAAGATTAGAGAGATCCATTCTAAAATCCCGGCTGCCAATGAGCCATAGGGCATAGGTGTAGACCAGCGCCGTTTCGGAGGTAATCATCTTGGGGTGGATGTATCCAGCCCGCTTGATCACTTTAAGAAATTCGTGCCAGTTCTGCAGGTCCAGCACTTTGGCCTGGGCTTCTTGCAAGAGCGCAAACTGGACATCGCGGCGTTCGGGCGAAAATTCGCCGGTCTGCAAGTCTTTGCCCCGCAGGATGGAATAGACATGCTCCAACCGGGCGCGGCGGAAGGCCAGGGCGACATCCACACGTAGCAGTTGGTCCGGCGACGGCTGAAAGTACGGATTATAAGGAGATGGGCAGTTATCCGCCGAGGGCTGCTTGGCCCGGCGGGCAAAGTCTTCCAGTTCTTTGCGGCCTTCATCCCAGAAGACGGACATCAGCGTGAGGATGAAATCCGCCTGGTTGAGGGTGCGGCCACGGCTGTTGATGCGCACGAAAATCTCCGAAACCTGTTCCTCCGTGGCGTTGACCGAGATTTCCAGCGCGGTCAGCGGGTAGTTGATGAGGTTGACCAACCGCTGGATCGCCTTTGGAATCCGTTTGCGGTCTTCGGGGGTGGGCAGGTGGCGCTCGGCCAGGCGCTCCATAATCTCGGAGACGAAAGCATACTGATCAAAGTCGGTTTGCCAGAGCACGCTGATGTCGGGAATCCATTCCGGACTGCGTTCGATGGCTGTGTTGGTGACCTCGAACTTCTCTTCTACCGGGTTGAAGGCAATGCGTAACCGGCGTTGTTGGAAATCTTTGTCCACAATGGGCACGCCCTTCATCACCGCGTAAAGCGCGGTAAGGCGTTGCTGGCCGTCTACGATGAGCAGGTGGGGGACCTTTTGCTTGTTGTCCACCCCGATGATGCGGTGTTCGCCGGGATAGCCATTTTCCCAAAAGAGCAGGGTGCCGATGGGATAACCACGGTACATGGAATCAAAGAGGTCACGCACCTGGCTAGTGTCCCATACAAAGGGCCGCTGGATGTCCGGCAGCCCGATTTCCCCAATTGCGATATCTTCCAGCAGTTTTCCTACGGTGTAATCCACCTTTTTGAAAAGCAGGTTACTCATGGTTGGTCACCTCCTCAAACCGGGCAATGAATTCCTTGGGCAATCGCACCCTGGCGGTCATCAGATGGTGCAGCAGCGCCTTGAAGAGCCCCTCCAGCGCCTCCTTTCGCCTTTCTTCGGCCTGGATTTTTTCGTCCACCGCGCGCAGGATGCGGGCGATTTCCTGCTGCTCGGGGAGCGGGGGAAGGGGGATGAAAAGATTGTGGAAAAGCTCCTTATTGACATGGGGAATAGTTGACCCTGTTGTTTGCGTGTTTAACAGCTCAAACTGAATGGAAAGGAGGAAAAAAAGATAGTCCTGACGGAGGTCTTCTGTAGGCGTAACCCGAACCATGGTGGATGCGAGGACTCCGTCAAGACCTGTAAAAACTTGTCCAGCTTTTGAGCCGTCCCAGATGAGCACTACATCCTCTCGGGAACAGAGTGGCATGCGAGATAAGCATTCAACCGGAACCCACCCGCTGGCAGCCCCTGTACGAAAATAGTCAGCTGTCAAGTATGGCAAAGCCCCAGCAACATAAGCGTTCAACAGTTTAGGCGGCTTTCGCCCTTTAGTTAAACTTACCACCTCCCCCAGCCTCACCACCCGCCAGTGCGCTGGGATGGGGCCGATTTCGGTCTCCTGCAGGGGAACCTGGTCGGCCTGGTCCACGGGCACGGGGCCGTAGGTGAAGAGGTGGCGCATGAGGCTCCTTTTCAGCTCCCGCGCAGCGGCGATGACCCGCTCGGTAGTCTCCTTCGCCTCCTGCACCGCGTGCAGGACGTGGGCAATGGCGCGCTGCTCGGGGAGCGGGGGAAGGGGGATGAAAAGATTGTGGAAAAGCTCCTTATTGACATGGGGAATAGTTGACCCTGTTGTTTGCGTGTTTAACAGCTCAAACTGAATGGAAAGGAGGAAAAAAAGATAGTCCTGACGGAGGTCTTCTGTAGGCGTAACCCGAACCATGGTGGATGCGAGGACTCCGTCAAGACCTGTAAAAACTTGTCCAGCTTTTGAGCCGTCCCAGATGAGCACTACATCCTCTCGGGAACAGAGTGGCATGCGAGATAAGCATTCAACCGGAACCCACCCGCTGGCAGCCCCTGTACGAAAATAGTCAGCTGTCAAGTATGGCAAAGCCCCAGCAACATAAGCGTTCAACAGTTTAGGCGGCTTTCGCCCTTTAGTTAAACTTACCACCTCCCCCAACCTCACCACCCGCCACTCCTCGGGCAATGGTCCGAGCTCGGTCATGCGGTAGCCTTCGGGGAGATCTAAGGTATTGTTGTTCCAAGCTTTGCCCTGTTCCTTTCCTGTCATGGCTCTTTTGTCCCCTTTGTGTCCCCTTTAAGTCCCCTTTGAGCCATTTCCGAACACTCCTTGCATCCTTTCACGCGCCTTTTGCTCCATTGCTGCGCCTTCATTGCGCCTTTTGCGGCTTTCTTGCGCCATAGCGCGTTCCTCGGCCTGTGGTGCCGATGCGTTCGAAAACACCAAGCGCTACCAGTTGCCCCAGTTCACTGGTAGCCGTCCTTTCCCTGACCCCTGTTAGTGCCTGATACTCCCGATTGCTGATGCTTCCCCGTTCCTTCACATATAGCACAGCTTTGATTTGCCGATCGTTCAGCCCCATCTTACGGAGCCGCTCCGGCGTGTAAGGGTCTTTCAGAAAGGTAACACGGACACCTCCTTGCCAGTTGGCGAATTCGGGCTCCGGCAGCCCCTGCTCGCGACAGAGATTTACGATGCGCGTGGTGCCCGTTCCCCAGCGTTCAATGATGCCGGCAAAGTAGAAGGCCTGTGCGATGAGGGGGTTGCGCAATACCGAGGCGTGAGGCCCGTAAAGTGCCTCCGGTGTAAGAGGTGGAGGTAGTTCGCCCGGACTCCAGATCTCAAGGCGATCTTCTTCGAGGCGAATCTGGATATCCGCCGGATAGGTGTAGTCTCGATGAATGAGGGCGTTCACCACCGCTTCCCGCAGGGCTTCTAACGGATATTCCCAGACCTCCCGGCGTTGAAGCCCCTCCAGTGAAGGTTTCTCCACCTGAATATCAAAACGCACTTTGAGTATCTGCCTGAAACGCTCAAGGGCACCATCCAGCTGTTGCCACAGCGTGCCCTGAAAATCGTGACTGTCCAGGATGTGATCCCCTCGAAAGATACCGATCCGTACTTGCGCCAGAGGGAAGAGGCGCTGCGGATGTTTAGCAAAGAGTAAAACTCCCGCATGGCTGAGCCGACCTTCGCTGAGAAGGCCAAGATTTTGCAGGACATGTTCAGGTTCAGCTGGATCAATCTGTGGAAGCCTGTCAAGGGCAAGGCGTGCAAAATAGGCGATGGCTTCTCCGTCGACTTTTTCAATACTCCATTCGCTCGGAAGCCCGTCCCAATGGCGATCGGAACGGTTTAGAATGTGGCGGGCCAGTTCCTGCGGCGCGAAGTCTCGGTTGGTAGTGCCTACTCGGCGAAGGTATCGGCCTCCATAGCTTACCAAATAAGGCGCGGGCTCCACCCGGATCTTAATCACGGAATGGCCTTCGATCTCCGCCACTTCCAAGGAGGGCGTTATGCCCAAATGAGAAGCAATCAGATTGGCTATGCGTTGAAGTTCCTTATCATCAGACTTCGCTCCAACAACTTCACCGTCTTCTCGAACGCCGATCAGAAGGACCCCTCCCTCAGTATTGGCGAAGGCGGCCAGATCCTCCAAAGCCCTGTCCGTCCACTGACGTTTAAACTCCAGGGTTTCGCTTTCGCTCTCATGAATCTTTGGCATTGAGTCCTCCTAAACCCAACACCCGCAACACTTCCTTAAGCTGCGCATCAGCTTGGGCACGCTCCTCCTCAGCCTCCCGCAACAGCACCACTGCCTCCTCCAAGGGCAGGACCTCTTCTTTGTCGTTGGTCACCACATACCTGCTGGGTGAGAGGTTATAATCATTGCGGGCCGCCTCTTCGTTGGTGATGATGGCAGAAAGGCCTTCCTCGGCTTTCCACTCGTGATAGAGGCCGGCGATCTTTTTGATGTGCTCCTCGGCCAGGTAGTTCTTGGGCCGGCCTTTGGCGAAGAGTTTGGAGGCGTTGATGAGCATGATCTGGCCTGGATGCTTCTTCTTTCTGTTGATTACCAGAATGATGCCGGGTGCGGTGGTGTTGTAAAACAGGTTCTCGGGAAGTAACACCACAGCTTCGATGAGGTCGCGCTCCACAAAAGCCTTGCGGATGTCGCGCTCGCGGTTTGAGCCCTGGTTGCCGCTCCCCCGTGAAACCGCACCTGTATCCAGTACTACCGCCATACGGCCCTGATCTTTGAGGGAGGCGAGCATGTGCTGAAGCCAGCCCCAGTCGGCGCTGGAGGATGGCGGAACGCCGAAAGAGAAGCGCTCGTAAGGGTCGTTTTCATAAATCTCGGTGGGGAAGTTCTGGTTCCACATGGGATTGGCTACTACCAGATCAAAACGCTCCAGCCTGCCTGCCTTGTCCTTGAAGGCAGGGTTGCGCATGGTATCACCTAAGCGGATATCGGCCTCCATGTCGTGGATGACCGCGTTCATTCGGGCCATGGCAAAGGTGGTGGGGTTGATCTCCTGGCCATAGAGGCGAAGGGGTGCGTGTTTCGGCGGTAGACGACGTCGGCCGTTTTGCTCCTCCCCGTGCGTTTCCAGAAGGCGTAGATGACACTTTATGAGCAAGCCTCCTGATCCGCAGGCAGGATCGTAAACTGTCATGCCGGGCTCGGGCTCCAGAATGTGGGCCATAAGGATGGCTACCTCCCGCGGAGTATAGAACTCTCCAGCGCTCTGCCCCTGTCCCTCCGAGAACTTACGCAGTAAGTATTCATAGGCTCGTCCAAGGATGTCCGGTTCTACATCGTAAAGCCCCAGCCTATGACGCGAAAGTGCATTAACCAAAAGGGCCAGATACTCATCGGATACAATGCGCTGTCCGGCAGCTGTGGCGTTGAAGTCCACGATGTCAATGACGCCCTGAAGACGCGGGTTATCCTGAGCCACAGCCCTCACAGCGTCGGTGAGAAATTGCCCGAGTCCTGCTTGCCCGTGAGTGCGGATGGCTTCCCAGCGTGCCTTTTCGGGAATGTAAAAGCGCACAGAGCCACGTCCTTGTGCAATTGTGCCCTGTTCGCGTTCACTTTCTACTATTCGTTCTGCTGCTGCTCGGCCACCAAATTCTTCAGCAAGTCGGTTAAGTTCGTCCTCAAAAACGTCTGAAAGTCGCTTCAGGAAGACAAGCGGGAGGATGTAATCTTTGAATTTTGGGGCGTCAACCGGCCCGCGAATGGAACAGGCCGCCTCCCATAGCCAGTTTTCAAGGGCTTTAACGTCAAGGGCCATATAAAATACCTCTCATTTCTCTGGATTTGTACATTATTATAAAGCCCGGGGATTAAACCTGTGGGAGGATATGGTTTAAGTGAGGAGCCCTTTGAAGCAGAAATACGGGTAGGGCAAAATTCTGTTGTTGAGTTCTACGTGGCAGCAGTTGATAAGGTTGGTAATGTGAGGTTCTCAAAGGTGTATGCATTCAGGGTTGATTGAGATAAAAAGAATGGCTTGAAAGATTGTTTTTAAAAAAGTATACATTACCTTTAAGTATAAAACGGGAATTGAGCTTGCGAGCTTGCAGAAATGGCAGTGGAAACATTATACTTTCAACCTTGAAAGATTGATGGGAGGTATTTATGCACCGTTGCACTGCAATTATCGTTGGTATTATGCTTTGCTCCAGCGGGCTTGATGCAGCCAGATTCCTTTTTGATTACACGAAAAATGAAACCGCCGGAAATGCTGACTGGATTATAGATAGTGATTATCCCTACCCACAGCCACCGAATCCCACATCACCTACCGATTGGGATAGAGCAATTTCATCCTGGGGCTATGCCCTTTACAGACTTGGCCACGAAGTAGTAACCCTTCCACCTGATAGTGCAATTACTTACGGAACATCAAGCCCATTAGATTTATCAAATTTTGATGTCTTCGTTATGGTTGAACCGCAAAATCCGTTATCATCTGCCGAAGTTCAGGCTATAGTTGACTTTGTGTATAATGGAGGTGGGTTTTTGATGATCGCTGACCACAATGCTTCCGATAGGGATAATGACGGGTGGGACTCACCAAGGGTTTTTAATGCAGCATTTGAAAACATTTTTGGCGTTCATTTTAACATAACCGGTGAGCCGAATAACTCCATAAGTGATTCATTTACCAATGTGAACACTGATCCCACCGATCCCATTATACACGGGCCAATAGGTGATGTTGACACATTCGGCTACTGGCAAGGTGACGTCGCTGTGCTGAAGACCGATATAAACCCTTCACTCCAGGGGCATATATGGAAGGATGGAGAACCATTGGGAAGTACACAGAATGTAATAGTATTTACGGGTACCTACGGGAATGGAAGAATTGGAGGCTTTGGTGACTCGTCACCTGTTGATGATGGAACAGGGGATCCGGGGGATAACCTATATGATGGATGGTATACTTATCAGGATTCTACGCTTACACTTAACCTATGCCTCTGGCTTGCAGAAGTGGAAGCACAGCAAAATAATCCACCCGTTATTTCAAATCTTCGGCATATTCCTTCATTACCAACGGACACGGACTCTGTGGTTGTGAGGGCTACGATAACAGACGACCATGGACTTTTAACTGATTCTATGTATTTCTCGGTAAATAGCAGTTCTTATACACCTTCTTACCACTTTCTACAAGAGGGGGATACCTTTTATTTTAATATTGGCAGATATCCACAGGGTACTGCCATTTCATATTATGTGGTGGCAAAGGATGATTCGGGTGCTGTAACATATTCAGACACTTTGAGTTATACGGTATCAGCTCCAGGAGGGGAAGTTAATGCCGGTATTGTTATAAATGAGATAATGTATAATCCAGATGCCTCCTGGGGTGATGATTCATGCTTGGAATACGTGGAAGTCTGGAACGCCACCACCGATACCGTTGATATGTCGGGATGGTATCTTATGGACAACACGCCTGAGAAGGTAGCCCATGTGCCTGCCGGTACAAAAGTTCCCCCGAATTACTTTGTGGTCTTTGCAAGAAATGTTGATTCTTTGCTTTCGAAAGCCGAATATCAGACATACCTTACAGATGGGGATGAAATTTTAATAAACATAGGTGATAGTGTTCAGCTCTCCAATAGTGGAGAGTGGGTAAAGCTTGTTGATAATAGTGATTCCACAGTGGACATCGTGTCATATGACGATGCATCTCCCTGGCCTACAGAGCCGGATGGTGGTGGGCCTTCTCTTGAACTCATAAGTCCATATTATGACAATACTCTCGCTGAAAGCTGGGCTGCATCAGAGGCTCCCTATGGAACGCCAGGTGCAGTAAATTCTGTAGCCCTTTCAATCGGAGAAAGCATGGTATACTCTGAAGGAAAATCATCAAGGAGAATATTGATTTTGTCGGTAAAGGATTTTGAAGGGATGGATAAAGATGGCTATGAAATTTTTGGACCGGACGGAAGGAGGGTCAACACTGCGCTGGAAAGCGGACTTTATTTCCTTGTAAACAGGAAAGAAGGGAAGTTTTTGAGAATTATTGTGGTAAAATGAGAGAATCTTAATCGGGTTAAGGTTAAGTTTTGTTTGAATATTGCTTGTAGCTTTTGGGGGCTATTGCTGGTCTGATTGGAAATATCCATTTCCGGAGACTTAAGGTGAAGCAAAGGGTGGGCTAAGAAAAACTTTTTAAAGGAGATTTTTAAGTGGTGGGCTTTCGGGAGTTTGGGCAGAGGGGGGTGGATCGAGTTTTTTTAACTTGGGGATTTGTAGATTTGAGAAGTCTCTTGTTTCCGCTAAAGGAAAGGATCTTGTGAGGTACATGGATTTTATTTTCACGGGGATGTATAATTATTTGAAAGTTAGAGGAGGTGTATATGGCTAAAAAACTGGGCTTCTGCTGGTATCTGGTGTTCATTCTCATCATTGTAGCTGCAGGGATGTACCTCTGGGGCTACATGAAGGTGAGGCAGATGGAAAAGACGGTAAAAGAGAAAGAAGTTGTAATGGTTGAAAAGGCACAGCTTATGGTGAATGAGAGCACTCAGGAGCTCCTGAAAGTCGTTGCTTTGCCTTTGACCTGGGCTATCAGGAAGGAGATGATTAAAGGAAATTACGAACAGATCAATGATTATATGGAAAGGCTTGTTCAGGAAAAGGGCTTCAAAGAAATACTTCTTGTAGATCCTCAGGGTGTAATTGTTTTAGCTACGGATAAGAAGTTGCAGGGGCAGAAATTTGCAGATTATTATCCTGCTGAAATTTTGGAGGTGGATGATGTGACTGTTTCGGCAGATGCCAATATTATTCGTGTTGCAACTCCTGTGATGGGTATTAATGCCAAGCTTGGAGTTTTGGTATTCACTTACACGCCTGGGAAGGTGAGTGCCGAGTAGGTTTTTATAGATTTGTAATAATCTTCGGTTATGAAACATTTGATTGGCCAAAAGATAAGTTTTTTGTAAATCTTTATTCGGTAAACGCAAGATTTCTTTCGAGTTGAAACGGTCGTTCTCTAAGACCCTCGAAAAGTACAGAGTTTAATGAAGAGCGGGTTCAAGCGATTTTGCTTTATTATTCTTTGAAATTTATAATTTAACCGGGATAAGGGCTATGCTAACTGTTTGCCAGGGTTTACCGGAGGATGTTCATGATTTCGTAAAATTGTTTTTACTTTCTTCGTCCTATTTACCGTATGTTTAAGGCGCTTATGCAAATGGCTGAGGAAGAAGTAAAAAGATGCGGAAGTAAAAGAATTGTTCTCGATGTAGAAGAAGAAAATGTGAATGCAATAAACTTTTATGGAAGTCTTGGATTTGAAGAGAAGGTAAAGTTTCATATTCCTTTAGGTAGAGGCATTTGCCTTTATTTTTGAGAATGTATAAAATTTTATAAAAGGAGGCTGTGATGTTAAAGGAACTTATCGTTAAAAATCGCAGTTACAGAAGGTATTATGAAGATTATAAGATAAGTCGAGAAATGTTATTAGAGCTTGTAGATCTTGCGAGGCTTTCTCCCTCCAGTATGAACTTGCAGCCACTGAGGTATATCATTGTCAATACCCCTGAAAGGTGCGAATTGATTTTTCAGAATGTTACCTGGGCCGCCTACCTTAAGGATTGGGCTGGGCCAGAGGTTGGTGAGAGGCCACCTGCTTATATCATCGTTCTTGCAGAGAAGGGAGTTTCTAAGAACTATTTGATTGATGCCGGCCTTGCAACGCAGTCTATCTTACTTGGTGCCGTTGAGAAAGGACTTGGTGGCTGTATAATGGGTTCCTTGAACGGAGATAAAATCAGGGAACTTTTTAAAATTCCTGATAAATACGAGATTATTTATGCGATTGCCATTGGCAAGCCCAGGGAAAAGGTTGTAATTGAAGAAGTGGGCCCTGAAGGGGATATAAAGTACTGGCGTGATGAAAATGACATTCACCACGTTCCTAAGAGGAGACTTGAGGATATAGTGCTGGATATATAGTGAGTAAGATACGGTGTTCCTCAAAAGTAATCTACTTGAAATGTTCAGGTTTCCTCAAAAATACAGGGAAAGAAAAACGCGACATACTGCATCCTTATTATCTACAAAAATGAGGGAATGCAGTATGTCGTACAATTTCCAAAGATTAAGTAATTATATCCCATGAGGGTAGATATTTAATCATTGCTTATAATGGAAAGAAATAAGGGTTATCAGTCTCCATGTTATCTTTTGGTATTTGGGACAATTACTATATTAAGTTTATAATTTGCACTGACAAGGAGGTAAGGGATGGTAAGGTGGGTCGCCAAAATTGTAATACCTGTCTTTCTTATAGGGGCTATCTCTTGTAGAAGTGGCGAAATTGAGGAAACAGAAATGGCTACAGTAACAGGGTATGTGTATCTTTCTGACGCACTTCCTGCTCCTGGGGTGCACATCTACGATAATGGGGCTCCGTCCTATTCCGGATATACAGACAGAAACGGTTTTTTCAGAGTGGATGTTCCAGCAGGAGAAAGAACCATCGTGATTGATGGAGGTATATTTAAAACTGAAGTTTGTTTGAATCTTTCTGAAGGTGAGGTAAGGGAGCTTTTTCCTTCTTCTGCACCATTCATTCTCATTAATAACACGAATTTTAAAATAGCTGTGATGCTTGGTGCTTTTGATTCTATTCAAGCTATATTTGAACAAATAGGTATAAGCAGAATAAATTCTCCGGATGACAGCGCAAGTGGTTATGTTCTCTATGATCCTGGAAATTTCCCTGCTGACCTTGAAACACTCAGAAAATTTGATCTTCTTGCATTTAACTGTAATGCTGCAATTCCTCCTATTAGCTCTGCCACTTTAAATGAATATGTCCAGCAGGGTGGTAACATCTATGCCTCAGACTAGCAGTACTGGGTAATTGATTCTCTGGGACTTTCGGATAAGATTTTCCTTTACGACGATAATGGTGACTATGGCACAGGTTCGAGAGGCACGGTAGAGGCTGAAATAGTTGATGATGTATTAAAGAGTCAGATTGGAAAAGACTCGGTTACAATAGTGTTTGACCATGATGGATGGGTCGTAATTGACAGTGTGAAGCCTGATGTTAAGTCATTATTAAAGGCAGATATCTCCACATCAGGTGGTGCAAACATTACTGGTGCACCTTTAGCTGTTCTCGCAAGGCCCTTTAATAATGGAGGAAGTCTTCTCTACACTTCCTTCCATTATGAAGCACAGGAAACCAGTGAGGATGTGATAGAAATGCTTAGAATGTTCCTTTTAAGAATAGGTCAAAATTGATTTCAAAAGTCCCATGTTAATTTTGAGAGGGCGCTTTTGGCGCCCTCTTTTATTTTTAAATCTGCAATCTCACTTATAGGGGTTGTATCGGGATTAATTTCAACAACAATACCACCGTGAGATTTTACAATAGAGGGGAGCATTGCAGCAGGATAAACAATGCCACTTGTTCCCACAACCAGGATTAAATCTGCCTTTTTTGCGAAAGAGAAGGCCCGCTCTATATCGTAGGGATTAAGAGATTCACCGTACCACACAACTGATGGCCTCAAAATTCCTCCACAATGTGGACATTTCGGGGGAAGTTCTTCGTCCTTGAATATTTTGTAATCTTCAGGAAACTCAATATCGCATTTTGTGCATCTTGTTCTGAAAATATTTCCGTGAAGTTCCACTATTTTCTTAGAACCAGCCTTTCTGTGTAATGAATCCACATTCTGGGTGACAAGCAAAAAGCAGGGGAAATGCTTCTCGAGTTCCGCTATTTTATAATGTGCTTCATTTGGCGATGCAGATAAGATAATTTTCCTTCTGTAGTTGTACCATTCCCAGACGAAAGTGGGGTTTTTACTGAAAGCCGTGGGGGTTGCAAGCTCTTCAGGTGGGTGATTTTTATACCACCCATCTTTACCCCTGAACGTTGGAATTCCGCTGTCTTTTGAAATTCCCGCTCCTGTAAGGACCATCATACATCGGGCTTTTAAGATGAGTTGCTTTAATTTGGTGACTTCGTCGGACATGCTGATATTTTAAAACATATGATGGGTATAAAATTTTTGACCCGTCGTACGATATTCAGTTAATGCAAATTCACGAGGTGTATTTGGTTTACGGTGCTATCTAAAATAGATAATTTTAGTTAAACTTTGCGTTTTCCATTTTTCTATTCAGTTATGTGGTAGAAAACCCATTAACTTTGGAAATTTGGTAAAAGTTTTTCCAGCCTTTAACTTTATTCATAAAAGCGACGTTTTTCAAGATGTGATGCTGGCTCTTTTGCCTGTATAGACAAGGAATGAGAGCATTTGGAATTCTCCGTATTTTGTTGCACAGGTGAATATTTATTTCTCCATTCTCAGGCTTTTATGCAGCGGTTTTTATTGAACGTGGTCAAAAAATACATTATTATTATTCTGTTCTTTCATTATATGTTTGGGGGTAAGCTTTAGTTTAAAAGGAGGGTTTTATGGTGTCCTTATTATTGGTGTGTAGTCTCATTAAACTCTCAAACTTTTATATCCTGGTCGGTGCAAAGTCCAACGAGGAGCTGATCCTTTCTGGTCCTAAATATCAGGGGATCTATCTCTACAATGTTAAATCGGGTGATGTTAAAAAAATTGCTGAAGGGAATGCCTTTAAGCTTGCCCTTTCGCCGAACAGGGATAAGATTCTATATGCCGATTACGATAAGATCAAGTTGCTTCACTTCGATGGGAGTGAAAAAGTTATTGTAGAGCACTCAGAAAAGGTTGGCTTCCCTGTTTGGATCGACGATTCATTGCTGGCTTATACCTTTGGTGGAGTTCTCCATATTGTCGATACCCTTGGAAATTTAAAAACCACTATAGATGGAGTCAGGAGCTACTACATAGATTATTCGCCTGAAGCCAAGTTATTCGCCTTTCAAGAGGATGATCAGATTTACCTAATTGACTGGGATGGGAATAAGAAAAAGATTACCGATGATGGAGTCTTTTTCGCACCCTTGTTCTCTCCCAATGGGCGATTCATCGCATACAATGAAATAAGCAAAGGAATCTTCATATACGACATAGGTAGCGGTGAAAGTATTTTTGTTTCGAAGGGGAATAATCCTTCCTGGTCTCCAGATGGCAATTTGCTTATTTTTAACATTTCTCAAGATAATGGATATGACATAATTTCCTCAGAGATCTACGTTTATTCCGTTGCTGAGAAGTTCGTAAAGAAACTTACCAGTTCTAAAGATGTTTCGGAATTAAAACCCTTCTTTTCCCCAGACGGAAAGAGAGTTTATTTCTGCACCCCAGAGGGTAGTTTAGGGTACGTTAATTTTGGTAAATTATTAAGGTGAGGTGGGATTCTCGGCAAATGGGGGTTTATTATGAGGAGGTTTGTTACTTATATACTTTTAGCTTTTTGGGCGGGTCCTCTTTTTGCCTGGACCATTTGTCTGGACCCCGGGCATGGTGGTAGTGATCCTGGTGCAACGGGCAGTTATTACACCGAAAAGGAAGCTAATTTAGATGTTGCGCTAAAGGCTAAGGAATTTATGATTCAGGTTCCTAATGTCACCAGCGTTGAGATGACGAGGACTTCAGACGTAGATGTCTCCTTAGAGGCGAGGGTAAATTATGCCAATTCCAACTCCTTTGATAGATTCATTTCAATTCACCAGAATGCTTATGACGGCACCGTCCAGGGTACTGAGACCTATTGTTACATTTACGGCAGTTCTAACAGTTTTAATTTGAGAGATTCTACGCATGTCGAGCTTGTGAGGGCGTATGGATACAATGACCGTGGGGCAAAAACTGCAGACTACTACGTTTTGCGAAATACAACGATGCCGGCAATTCTTGGTGAAGGTTCTTTTATTGACTATGCTGGTAGTTATAACGAGTCCTGGAGGTACAAATACAACTGGTATGCTCACGTGGAGAGGCAGGCCTATGCTTACACTAAGGGGTTGTGTAAGCATTTGGGTTTATCTTATCCTTCTTTTGTATGTCACACCAATTATCCAGACAGTGTAGATGCCAATACAAATTTCACCGTTCGTGATAGCATCTATATTCCTGCATTTCAGGCCCCTGCCGATGTGATTTTTGAAATAAAGTCCTATTCTTCTGGAACGGTGCTTTACCAACAAAGGGTTTCTAATCTTACTTCTGGATACTGGATAAAGACCTTTGGGAGTGATTCTACAATTTCTTTACCGGATAGCGGCTACGATTATTATGTCTATTTTGTGACTTATGTTGTGCCTGCAGGTGGTAACTGGGACAATAGATATGCCTACGTTTCAACGAGATTGCTTCCCACAAAGGTCAAAAGTGTGCCTACTGATACTTCTTATATTGATACTTCTCACGTGGTTTACAAGTCTTATCCTACGGAGGTCTATGCTGATTCGAATTTTACAGTTCAGGATAGTTTTTATATTGCGCCAACTCAAGCTCCAGCCGATCTTATTTTTGAAATAAAACACCGTGGAACCGGAAATGTCCTCTACAGTGAGCGTGTGTCAAATATCTCTTCTGGATACTGGATAAAGACTTTTGGACTTGATCCAACCATTTCCCTTCCCGATAGTGGATATGATTATCAGGTTTATTTCCTATCCGTTTTAGCACCTCCTGGTGGTGGGTGGTCTAATAGATATGCCTACGCATCAACCTATTCTACCCCCACCACTGTTAGAACTAACCTAAGTGATACGTCCTATGTGGTGTTTGTGTCTTACCCTGACACACTGATTGGTGATTCCTTATTTACTGTGGTTTGTAGTCTTTATGTAGCCTCTTCTCAGTCGCCCGCAGATTTCATCCTTGAGGTTAAAAACAGGAATACTGGTGAGGTTTTGGCCTCTAATAGACAAACGGGGGTTTCTTCAGGTTATACAGTTTTTCAAATTAATGACACCGTTCCCGATCAGGGTGTAGATGAACAGATCTATTTTAATGGTATTCTTACGCCCCCTGATGGCGGTTGGTCCAATAGGTATACTGATACTTCGACCTATTCCAATCCTTCAATTCTCCTTGCTAATTCTTACGTTTTGTATCTCTTTTATCCTGACACTATCTATTTTGGTAATGGATATGCAGTAATGGAGAGTTTATATGTCGCATCTTTTCAGGCCCCCGTTGATCTAACGATTGAGGTTAAGGAACACAGCACTGGAAACACCCTGAAACTCTCAAGATATTCTAATCTCAATCAGGGCTATTACAGAATTGAGTTCAGTGATACTTTTAATTACGAGACTTTTACTGATTCTATGGCTCACTTCCTTTCTGCCATCGTTCCTCCCGGTGGTGGGTGGTCACAGAGGTATACTTCTGCTTCCACGTACCAAACACCTACTGCGGTCATTAGACAGACTACCTCTGGAGAGAATGGTCCGCTTGCCGCTTTGGATTTGAAGATTTACAATCAGGGTAAGAAACTCATTGTAAAGGCTGACAGAAACCTTAAGAACGTCACCCTTGTGGTTCATGATGTTATGGGAAGGGTAGTGAAAAGGGTTTATCTGGATGGAAGGCGTGAAGCGGAAATCAGTTTAAACGTAGAAAAGGGGGTCTATTTCTACAGACTTACTCAGGGAGACAAAATAGTTAGGAAGGGAAAGTTTGTAGTTTTTGATTAATATTACCAACTTTCATTTAGAGAGCGAAGTAACTTCAAGGATTAAAAGAGGTTACATAGTGCCAATATTAAATCTGAGCGGTTTTATAACATTAGCCACTTGGTCGTATGTACATTATTGAGGCTTTGACGTTATAGGTTTTTTAAGGATTTAAGTTGCATTTGGGGTGGAAGTAGTGAGAATTAGTTAGCATATATTCACGGATTTGTCATATCGGTTCGTGGAAAATTCTGCATTAGCAACTTTTTTAATAAAGTGTTGATGCTAAATCTCGTTGGTAGCTGGATTTTGAGAGTATGTCTATTCACGTTAGTTTTGGGAAGGGGGTGTGAAAATTTTGACACCCACAAAGGGCTCGAACTTTTAAGTCTAAACCCGAAAAGAATATAAAAAAAGACAATTTTGGCACGAAATTTGCGCAAATTATGTTAGCTTAAAAAGGAGGTGTAGTAAGAGGGTCTTAAAACTTGCAATAATGTTAGTAATAACTCTCTTGTTTGTAGGTATCGCCAGTGCCTTCGGATGCCCCATTAGTGGAACAATAACCTCAACAGTTGGTTGGAAAATTCATCCTGTTACTGGAGAGTATAAATACCATTATGGGACGGATATCGTTGCTCCCACTGGGAGAGGTGTGGGTAATGCTGGAAGGGGCAGGGTAACAGTTGCAGGTTGAGTAAGCGGTTATGGAAATGCAATTTATATTGACCACAGTGCTTATTCTGCAGGGTGGGAGACAAGATATGCTCATTTAAGCGCAATTTATGTTAGAGTGGGTCAGTCTTTACCCCGATTCAATCAAACGATTGGTGCGTTGCACAGGGGTATCAACAGGTCCTCACCTTCATTGGGAATTGAGAAAATACGGGGTTGCGTAGAGGCCCAATGGTTGCGTCGGTCAGTATGTAACCAGAGGCACCTTCTGCGAAATTTAATTTTTACTTCTTAGAGTCATTAGCCTTTTCCCTTCCTGGCTAATGACTCTAAAATTTTTAGGAATATGCATCTTAATTATAGGAATAACATTGTCCCTTTAGGATGCAATCAGAATCTCTCTTCAAAACAATCAAAGTGTTCTTTTTCCCTCCCTTCAGAACTAAAAAAATGCTAAGTTTGAACACCAAATCCACAGGGGTATTTATTATCCCCGGGTTCGTTTCTCTTCGTGGTCAGAAGAGAATCTGAAAAGGTACAAAAGTCTGATAAGTTTAAGTGAGAAACTCGTAACTTATCTTGGAATAGATCTTGAGTTTAACTTTTCTGTAAGCCCTGTAAATGCCAGTGAGGGAGCTGTGGGGGGTTGTTTTGCACGGCCGCTAAATCCTCAGCGGATTTTAAATAGTTACATCGGTGAAAAAAGCGTCAAATATAACTTAGATAAGGACTTCAGAAATTGGTGTTCGGATGGCAGCAGGAGCGAGAAGAAAGGATATTTTTTGCAGTTTTTAATTGAAAGTGTGATTATCTGCATTGTTGGAGGACTTTGTTGTGTAGGAATTGGGGTTATTGCGGCGGGTATTACCGTTCCTCTTTTTAGACTTGAACCTCGTTTTGAATTCCTTGGCGCGGGGCAGGAACCCCTTTTTCCACTATGGTGTGCATTTTAGCGGGTGTTTTCCCCGCAATAAAAGCCAGCAGATTGAACCTTTCTGAGGCTTTAAGGTATGAATGAGGAGGCGTTAATGAGATATTTTCTCTTGTTTGTATTTCTCTTTGTATTTGGATGTTCAAGGAAGGAAAGACCTTCTGAAAGATTGGAAAAGTTTTCAGAAAAAGGGGTAGCAGGAGTGGACTTTTACAATCCTTCTTCATTTAGGTTGCTGGGAAAGGTTGAAAGAGCCGAGACTATACAGGTTGAGAATCCACATTGCGAAGGGGTGAGAGATTATGTGATCACCGAGTATTACAGGGGATGCGTGTTAAAAAGATACGAAAGTCCAACTTTTGGTAAATCAGTTGTCTTTTATTTAAGGGTAGAGGATAGGGGAATCAAATTGAACTACATAAAACTTGGTGATAAGGTCGAGAAAATTAAAAAATTGTTCGGAGTTCCCGCTATGGAGTCTGAAACGCTTTTGATTTACACAACGGAAGCGGGGAGTGAGGTCAATTTCTATGTTGAACAGGGGATTTTGAAAAAGGTGGAATGGAAACTATACTTAGACTGAGGTTAGTAAAATTTCGCCTTTCTTTGGAGATTTCACAATCTGATGGGTTTTGCTTCACAAGATAATTATTCAATCCCATGTTTAGTGTGTCCCTGTTTCGGTATCTTCATCGCTCTTCCTTTTACTCTCTGCTTTTCCACAACTTTCATTTACAGTGAATCTCCTTTTATTAATCAAGCTTTTTTGGAAATCATAACGATGCAGTACGCTCGCCGTTTTCCTTGACCTGTAAATTATTAATAAACTTGAGATCTTCAACCAGATTTTTTAGGGGGAGCTTTTTCTTTGAACTTTAAGTTGCAGGCAATAAAATTATATCATGTTTTTTCTGCTTGTTTCTTTGTTTTTGTATAAAGTTGAGAGTGGCGAGATGAAGATAATAAGAGAAGGTGGGAAAGAATTAATTACCTTTTACGGCGGGGTTGTTGTAAGAGATTCTAACACATTAATTATTTCCCCTGTCGCTGTATATTATCAGGAAGAGGGTATAATGGAGCTCTCTGGACCTGTTCAGGGTATACAAGGTGAAAGGAATCTACGTTGTGGCTTTGCAAAAATTTATGAAAGGGAGAAAATTTTTATGGGTTATGGGAATTGTGAAATTACAGGGGCTGGCGAATTTTTGAAGAGTGATTCGGTCGTTTTGAAGGAGAATGAAGTACTTGCCTACGGGAACGTTTTTCTTAGAAGTATGAAAGATTCCATTGAGTCTGCCGCTGAAGAAGTTCTGCTAAAGAAGGACATGATTGAAGCGAAAGGGAATTCCTCTATAACCTATTTTGGAGGAAAAGATACGGTGATTCTGAAATCTCATTACTACCTTTATAGCGATTCGGTTCTTCATGCTTCAAAGGGTGTGAGAATAACGGGAAAGGATTTTGAGGGTGAGGGAGATTCACTTGTTTATATGAGAAACCACAAGTATGCAGAACTTTTGAAAAATGCATGGGTCAAAAATACCACTACTGTTGTAAAAGGGGATGTGATAAATCTTTACTTAACTGAGGAAAACAAAATAGAACGCTTGGTAGCCTTTGAATCCCCCTCACTTATTAATAAAGAAGGGGGGAAAGAGATCTATCTTGAAGGAGATTCTCTTTATTTCTATGCAGAGGGTACCGATAGTTTAAGGTGGTTTAGAGCCTCAAGAGTTAAAGGGTATTATAAAGAGGAAACGGAAAATGGCGGTACTGAAGGCAATTGATTTGCACAAATCTTACGGGAACAAGAAAGTGGTAAATGGGGTTACCGTTGAGGTAAAGAGTGGAGAGATTGTCGGACTTCTTGGGCCTAATGGAGCTGGCAAGACCACGACTTTTTACATGATTATGGGGGAGGTAAGGCCCGATAAAGGGCGAATTTTTCTTGACGATGTGGAGATTACGAATAAGCCCATGTATCAAAGAGCACGCCTTGGAATTTCCTATCTTCCTCAGGAGCCTTCGGTTTTTCAAAAGTTAACGGTTTTTGATAATGTCTTTGCCATTCTCGAATACCGTGGTGTTCCAAAAGAAGAAGCAAGGGCTACCGCAGAGAAGTATTTAAAGATGATGGAAATCTACCATCTTAAAGATCAACTCGCCTATACTCTCTCGGGTGGAGAAAGAAGAAGGTTAGAAGTGGCAAGAGCTCTCTCTTTAAACCCTAAAATTTTGCTCCTTGACGAACCTTTTACTGGGGTGGATCCTAAAACAAGGCAGGAAATCCAGGACATCATTCTCGGCCTTAAAGACATGGACATAGGGGTTTTGATAACAGATCACAATGTGAGGGAAACACTTGAAATTACGGGCAGAGCTTATATAATATATAAGGGTGAGATTCTTATTGAGGGCAGTAGTTACGATCTTATAAATAACGAGGAGGCAAGGAAAATCTACCTGGGGGAGAGGTTTAGGTTATGATGCGGAAGCCAAGGTTGGATCTTCATT
>JASEFR010000017.1:0-5106 GCA_030019025.1 bacterium | reverse complement strand
TTCATTTAAAACAGGAACTGGTCCCTTTGCCTCTCATAATACAGGAAGCTACTCTTCTTGAATTGGATATTCTTGAATTGAGGGAAGCGGTATTGAGGGAAATGAGTTCTAACCCTCTTATGGATATCGATAAGTATAGCGATTATAAGGTTTTGGCTGCCAAGTATGAGGATTTAACGAAGCTGGCCGAAATAATGGAAGAAAATGTGGAGTGGCATGGAGAGGATGAAGAAGGAGATTTGAAGGTCCGTCGAGACGAGCTTATACCTGCTCAGGAAGTGAGTGCGTGGGAGAAGTTGGAAATTCAAATTGATTCTTATTTTGATGATGAAAATGAAAAGAGGATTGCCACTTCCATTCTTGAGCACCTCGATGGTTTTGGATATCTTGATAAGGATCCCGAGGTTTTGTCCAAAGAGCTCGGGGTTAGTTTAGATGATTTTGAAAGAATACGGAGGACAGTAATTGAGTTTGAACCCTTTGGATGCGGGTGTCGGGATTTTAACGAATTTGTTCTGCTTCAAGCTCAAGATAAAGGTTATTCGATTTCCCCTTCTGAGGTACAGGATTTTTTGAAAAATAACGAGGAATTCAGGAAAAAACTTATACCTTACCCTTTTTTCCAGGAAGAGGTAGAACGTACACGCTATGTGATACCAGAACTGATTTACAAATATGTTGAAGGAAAGTTAACTTTGTTTGTCAACGAAAACTTCTACCCTCAGGTTCACATTTCCAAGGATTATCTCCTTCTTCTCCAGGAGCCATCTCAAGACGAAAAGACGAGAAAATATCTTGAGGAAAAGTATAAAAGAATTGAGAGGCTTTTGGAGAGTATTCTAAAGCGGAAGAACTATCTAAGGAAACTCGGAGAGCTTATTCTGGAATACCAAGAGGATTTTTTAACGGGGAAGACCAATAGACTCAGGCCCATTACCCAAGTTGAAGCCAGCAAGAAGCTTGAAATGCCCATATCTACTTTAAATCGGTTGTTAAAGAACAAATTTGCGGACACCCCTCGTGGTATTTATTCTCTTAAGTTCTTCTTTCATAGACCTTTTGGCAAAGGCAGTTCTTCTTCAATCTCTACCGAGGATTTAGAGGACAAGGTAAAAAAAATTATAGAGTCAGAGGATAAGAATAAACCTTACACTGATGAGGAGATTGCAAACCTGCTCAGATCGTCGGGCATTAAGATTTCGAGGAGAATGGTAACCAAGTTGAGAAATAAACTGGGAATTCCCGATTCAAGGCAAAGGAAAAATTAATGGACATCTTACCCTTATACCAGTTAGTTTTTTATTTGCCTCAGCGATTATTCTCGCCTCTGAAGATTGATGAGATCCCAGAAGGTGAGGTGGATATCTGGGTACACTGCTCCTCTCTCGGAGAGGTAATGGCAGCCAAACCGCTGGTTGATTGTTTCTTAATGAGACAACTAAGGGTTTTGATGACGGTATTTACATCTTCTGGATCCAATAAAGCGCAGGAATTGTGGAAAGGGAAGGTAAAGATTCTGCGTTTTCCTCTTGACTCTTATTTTCATTTAAAAAAAATAATTGACAGGACAAAGCCAAAAATCTTTGTTAATTTGGAAACGGAACTGTGGCCCAATTTGCTTACGTTAATTGGAAAGAATAATATCATCGCCTTTCTTGTGAACGGTAGGATTTCCGAGCGAAATTTCAGGAAGTCCCGTTTGATAAAGGGAACTTATAAAAGACTTTTGAAATCTTTTGTGAAAATTTATGCGCAGACTGAGGAAGACAAGGAAAGGTTTATCAAACTTGGAGCGAGGGAAGAGCAAGTTGAAGTTGCAGGAAATATAAAAATAGACTCCATAGGTACAAGTCTGGAAGGCTTTAAAAGGGAAAACCTTGGAATTGGCGATGGCGATTTTGTAATTCTCTTTGGAAGTTTGAGAGAAAAGGAAGAGAGGCACGCTGTTCGGGTAATTCAAAAAGTTTTAAGCATGTCCAATGTTGTAAGGGTTTTTATCGCCCCCAGACATTTAAATAGAGTTGCGCCCATTGCATCTCAACTCTCTTCCTTGAATATAAATTTTGCCAGGTGGAGTGAGAGTGGGTCTGGATCGAAAGGGGTGGTGATTATAGATGTGCTTGGGAAATTAAGGAGCTTTTACAACATCGCAGACCTTGTGGTAATGGGCGGCACTTTTGCCCCTTATGGCGGTCACAATATTATGGAGCCGGTATCTGCCGGTAAGGCAGTCATTGTGGGCCCTTTTTACGGGAATATCAAGAAGGAGGTTGAGGAACTTAAGGAGCGAAATGCTGTTTTTGTGTTAAAAACTTCTGAGGAACTACTGGATAAGATTATTGAACTTATGGGAAAGCGTGATTTGCTAAGGGAGGTTGGTGAGAGGGCTACAAAATGGCTAATTTCAAAGCAGGGAATATCAAGACGAATCTGCGAAGAAATTTTACTCCATCTCGAGAAAAGCGGTAGGGGTTAATACCTCACCGAAATTTTCAATAAGAATCATTCTCTCAAAGATTCCGTAGACCGCACTACCTGAACCACTCATTGATATTACCTTAGCGCCAAGAGAACTCAGCATGTCCATAACTTTCTGAACCTGGGGATAGCTTGCAATTACAACGGGTTGAAAGCTGTTCTCTATTTCCATCAATCCGTCAAGGTCGTTTTCTTTTAATGCTTCCGCAATTTTATAGGCCTTTCTATAAGCTTCCGGGAATTTGTGCAATGTTCCCATGCGGTCAAACTCAGCATAGGCCCAGCTGGTTAAAACCTGGCAATCTGGAAAGCCCAAAATAAGGGGATAATTGAAAGCAGAATGGAAAGGCTCAAGTATTTCGCCTCTTCCAGTTGCTATCGCAGCATTTTCTTTTAGCAAGAAGAAAGGCACATCGGAGCCAATTTGCTCGCCGATTTTTATTATCTCCTCTTGAGAAAGATTAAGACCTCTCTTCTCATTTAAGTACTTTAAAAAGTATGCAGCATTTGAGCTGGCTCCGCCAAGTCCCGAACCAACAGGGATGTTTTTCTTTATCTCAATTTTATAGTTTATCGGAATTTTAAATTGCTTTTCTATGGCGTCTTTTACTTTGTAAAGAATGTTGTCCTTGGTGACGGCAGCCCTGCCGTAGCAAACAACTTCAAAGGTTTCAGAAGGGTAGATTGTAAGGGTATCATAAAGGCCTATTTTATGGAATACGGTAACGATGTTGTGATAGCCATCACTTCTTTTTTCGGTAATCCAGAGGCCTAAGTTGATTTTGGCATACGCTTTTATAACATCGTATTCTACCATTGGGCTTTGCCCCTTAACAGTTTTTCTGTATATTTGGCTATAATGTCAAATTCCAGATTGACATAATCACTTTCTTTTAAAATTCCGAGGGTTGTGTTGGTCAGTGTGTAAGGAATTACGGCCACCTTGAAGGTTTTTTCCCTAACATCAAAACATGTGAGGGAAATTCCGTTTACTGCAACGGAGCCCTTTTCTACTAAGTATTTCATATAAGATGGGTCATGGACCCTGAAGATGAAAGTACCACTCTCCGAACTTATTTCCTTTGAATAGATTTCCCCTGTACAATCCACGTGCCCGAGTACGATGTGGCCTCCCATGAATGAGGATGGTGTAAGAGCTCTCTCTAAGTTGACTTTTAATCCCTCTCTCAGAGTTTTGCTAAAATGAGACCTGGAGAGAGTTTCCAGGCTCATGAAGACTGTAAATATCCCTTTACCGACATCTTCGGCGGTTAGGCAAACACCATCCACAGAGATGGAGTCTCCATTTTGGATTTTAAGAGAAGAGCTTATCTGAATCCTTGTTCCCCCTGAGGTCCTCTGAATCCTTTTTATTTCACCGATTTCTTCTATGATTCCTGTGAACATAATTACTGCCAAAGTTTCATCTTTTCTCTGACAATTTCCATTGTTTTCTGAACTTCTTCCCTTGCCTTTTGCGAACCTTCTCTGAGAATGTCGATCACACGACTTTTATCTTTTTCGTATTCTTTTCTTTTTTCTCTTAAGGGCTCTAAATACTGATTAGCCTTTTCGTAGAGCCTCTTTTTGCAGTCGACACAACCGAGGGCTCCGCTCTTGCAATTCATCTCAATTTCTGAAACTTCCTCTTTGTTAAAAGCCTTTTGCATTAAGAAGATGGGGCAGTTTTCGGGGTGACCGGGATCATTTTTCCTTATCTTTGCTGGGTCTGTGTAAGAAGACATAATCTTTTTCTTCAATGTTTCAGGGTCTTCCGATATAAGAATTGTGTTGTTGTAGGATTTTGACATTTTTCTTCCATCCGTTCCGAGGATTTTTGGAAACTCGGCGAGGAGAGGTTCAGGAATCGGAAATACCTCGCCATAGGTGGAGTTGAATTTCCTTGCCAGCTCCCTTGTTATCTCCAGGTGAGGCAACTGATCTTGTCCAATGGGGACGTAGTGAGCTCTGTAGATTAGTATGTCTGCCGCCTGGAGAACGGGATAGCCAAGATGCCCATAGGATATAAGGTTTCCGTAAGTCAATTCCTCTTCCGAATCTACAATGCCGTGGTGAGTGAGCTCTTCAAGGAAATTGTCTTTAAGTTTACTTTTTAGGAGAGCGATCCTGTCCTCTTCACTTTTGCTACCGATGTTTTGGCTTTCCTCAAGAAATTTATTAATCACCGCTTCGGCGAAATCGTCAAAGGCCCTTTTTTTGGAAGCTATCTGTGATGCTTCAACGTTTTGCAGATATTCTTTGAGGGTGGGATTTCTCAGCAGTCGCGATATGGTAATGAGCATGGAAAATAGAAGGTGAAGTTCAGCGTGTTCTTTGACAGCAGATTGAACGAATATAACCGACTTTTGGGGGTCAATGCCTACAGTTAGCCAATCAATGGCCATGTCAATTATGTTATCCTGTAGATCGGAGGTATCGGTTTTCGTTGTAAGAACGTGCCAATCAGCAATTTCGTAGAAGCATTCGTATTCATCCTGCAGTCTTCTCCAGTTTTCAAGGACACCCAAAAGATGTCCAATGTGCAGTTTGCCCGTTGGTCTATTGCCTGATAGTATTCTCTTTTTCATGGTTTAATTTTCCGAAAAATATTGCAAAAAGTATAAAGGC
>JASEFR010000016.1:37288-42721 GCA_030019025.1 bacterium | reverse complement strand
AACTCGTAAAAACAGCGGTGGAAGAAACAAAGGGAGAGGTGTTAACCTACCTTGGCATGCCAATTTACCCTTTAATTACTTATTGTACCGGTGGATTTACAGTCCCCTATGAAGAGATATTCGGTGACACATTAGCTTACGCCATTTCGGTTGAGGACTCCCTATCCCGTATTTGCCCTTTCTTTACGTGGAAATTGAAAATTCCAGTGGAAGAGATCAAGTATTTTACGAGGATTGAGAAACTTGACTCTGTAAAAATTGTCAATTTCACAGTTCATCTAATTCCGGACACAATTGTTTTTTATTCTAAGAATAAATTGGTCATCATACGTGGACCGGCCCTTTATCAAACTCTTTACCCACGACTTCCAAGTCCATCCTTCTATTTAGAAATGAGAGGCGATACCCTTGTTTTTGAAGGTAAGGGAAAAGGTATACTGATAGGATTACCCCTCTGGAGTGCAAAACAAATGGCACTCAACGGAGAAACTTATAGGAAAATCTTGAATTACTATTTTCCCGTGTCCGAATTAACGAAAATTACATCAAGGTAATGGAGGAACCACCCGTTTACCAAGCCCTCTTCTTCCTGGTGTATTGTCGAAAACTTCAACCACGTAGTAAATTACTGCTATAAACTCCCGATCAAAATGCCCATGAAAATATGAGTGTATAAGATTGGCATATTTAACGATATCCTTTTCATACTCACTTAAAGAAGGATCTTCAGGGTGAAGAAGTCTTGCCAGAGCTCTCACCTCGAAACTTGGAATGTCCAGAAAAACTATGGAAACCGCAGGATTTTCCATCTCATTAAGAAAAGTATGGGTTTCAAACCCCGGATTTGTGTAAAGTTCAAGGGAAACGAGCCCCTTACGGGTAAAATACTGATCTACGTTCCTATATAGGTTTTCAAGAACATTCAATTTGTATTCATCACTTGAATCTATCGTTGTTTCAAGGAGTGTTATCAATTCCTTAACCTTCTCTGGTTTGGGTAAAAAACCCATACCTTTAACTGCATTGTTTATAATAAACCTGGAATCCTTCCGTCTTATACCATAGGAAGCCACCATACCGTTGTGTGGTCCGGAGAGGGAGGGAGGCTGATTATTTCTCACCCTGTCAAGGGTTTCCAGCCTTCTTTCCACACTCCAATGCACAAAAGCATCCGGAAGGTCTACCAGCTGAAAGGTACCCCACTTACCATCCACCTTCGCTTTCAGAGTCCAGTTGACAAGATCAATATCTTTAACAGTTTCCTGGACAAAATAGTTACCCTTCCAGTAATTTTTTTCGGCATGTTCAAGGTTTGTGTGCATCTTCCTCTCCTTATTACAGCCAAACAATGCTATAACTAAAAATAAAAGAAATCCTAACCCGACATCTTTTGTTTTATTAAACATACTGCACATACCTCCCCTGAAGTTGGTTCACCACACAATTTACATGGTTTTACACCCCGGTCTTCAACACCTCCCTGCAATAGCGGATAAATTTTTCTCAAAAATTCGGAGTAAAACCTCAATTTGGTCCCTGGGCTTGTACTTTCCAGATCTTCTATAAACTTCTTGTACTCAATACTGGTAGCCCCTTTTGAGTATGGACACTTGTATTCAACAAATTCTATCTCGTTCAACTCAACATAAGTTCTATTTTCCATCTCAGTGGTCTTGCAAAGGGGCTTTACTTTCCTCACAAACCCATTCCCTTCACTTAAAAGGGGATATTGCCTTCTCAAATACTCAATATTCCAGGAAAGGGTGTTGACAAGGAGGACAGCCACCTCGTCGTCCAGATTATGTCCTGTGGCAACCACCTGATAACCCAGCTTCTTTGCATAAAGGTTTATAAAATATCTTTTGACAGTTCCGCAAATTGAACAAATTGGACGACGATCCTTTTTCTTTATTTCATGAATGCTATAAAACTCCTTATTCAATTCCATTACGTGCAAAGGTCTGCCCAATTTACTTGCGAGCTTCTGAGAAACATTAATAGAATCTTCAGAAAATTGACCGAATCCCAAATCTATTATAAATCCGTCGGCCTCATAACCAAGGGAAACCAAGGCGTGCCAGAGGGCCAGACTGTCCTTTCCACCAGACACTGCCACCAGAACTTTATCATCTCGAGTGAACATTCTAAATTTTCTAATAGTGGTTTCAACCCTTTTCTGATACCATTCTATATAGTGTTCTTGGCAAAGTGAGAGCTTATGATGTGGAATAAATATATCCGTGGGAGCTTTACATTTGATACACCTTCTCATGACCTTGCCAATTTTGATCTTATAAAGTTAATCCCTGATTTCGTAAAAATAGGTAATTTCGGACTTACCACTTAGGTTCGCTGAAACACTACAATATTTATTTTGGGAAAGCTGTATCGCTTTCAAAAGATTCTCTTCTTTTAAATTTTCACCTTTGAAGATGTATTTAATGTGAATTTTTGTGTAATATTTGGGGTGTTCAGGGGCCCTTTCACCTTCAACCTCTACACTGAATTCCCTTACCTTTTCTCTCATCTTATTTAAAATCGAAATTACATCCATCGCAGTACATCCACCAAGGGCAACCAGGAGAAGTTCCATGGGTGCAGGACCAGCACTTTCCCCTTCCCCTCCGTGGGCCGAATCAAGAAAAAGATGGTGTCCTGACGGAGTTTCTGCCTTAAATTTAAGTCCTTCCTCCCATTTCAAATTAACCTTCATTTCAAGACCTCCCGAAATTTTTAATCTTTTTTACGTTGTTGGCCCCTCTGAGTCTCAATTGAGGGTTTGAAGGCCACCATCCTCTCAGCAAATTTCCTCGGCATTTTAGGAACTTCAATTCGGAAAATCCTCATTACACTTTCATTTCTGATTTTTTCCATAAGCTCGTCAAAGAGTTCAAGGCTTTCTTTCTTATATTCCACAAGAGGGTCCTTCTGTGCATAAGCCCTCAGATAGACTCCCTCTCTCAGGTGGTCAAGGGCATAAAGGTGTTCCCTCCATAAGCGGTCAAGGGTTGTAAGTAAAACGACCCTTTCCATTTCTCTCATCTTTTCCTCTCCAAAGGCCTCTTCCCTCTCCCTGTAGAGTGACTCAAGTTTTTCGAAAATAACCTCCTTAACTTCATCCCTGTTTTTTAAAGATGCAATCTCTGAGAAGTCATAAAGGAAGAAGTATGCCAATTCATTACGTAATTCCTGGAGATTCCACAAATCATCCCTTTCTCCTTGCAAATATCTTTCCACAAGGTCTTCAGCAATACCCTTAGCATAATCAAGAACCAGTCCCCTTAAATCTTTCCCATCAAGGATCTCATTCCTGAGTTTGTAAATTACTTCCCTTTGCCTATTCATTACATCATCATATTCCAGAAGCCTTTTTCTGATTTGGAAGTTTTGCATCTCCACCCGCTTTTGTGCGGTTTCCAGAGCTTTTGTAACCATAGGTGATTCTATGGGACCTTCATCTTTACTTCCAAACCTTTCCATGAGTTCCATAACCCTATCGGAGCCAAAAAGTCTCAAAAGGTCATCCTCTAAGGAGAGGAAAAATCTTGAAGAACCGGGGTCTCCCTGTCTTCCAGCTCTACCTCTCAGCTGATTATCAATTCTGCGGGCTTCGTGCTTTTCGGTTCCAATAATGTAAAGTCCACAAGGAACACCTTCTTTGATACATTTTTTGGGGTCTTCAGTGCAAGTAAGCCCCGGGGTTGGATTTGGTGTATTTATAGCACACTCCTTTGCCCTTACCACATTCTCCGCAAGCTTAATATCCGTACCCCTACCAGCCATGTTGGTTGCTATTGTTACTGCACCAAACTGGCCTGCCCGTGCAATAATTTCCGCTTCCTTTTCATGGTACTTGGCGTTCAATACCTGATGAGGTATTCCCCTTCTCTTGAGCAGTCTGGAAAGAAGCTCAGAAACCTCCACCGATGTGGTCCCAACTAAGATCGGCCTGCCAACCTTATGCCATTTCTCAATCTCATTTATAATCGCTTCATATTTTTCCTTTTTGGTCTTAAAGATTATATCGGGATAGTCAACTCTCCGAACGGGTTTATTGGTGGGTATCTGTATCACATCAAGTTTGTAAATCTCCCAGAATTCCTGAGCCTCTGTTATTGCAGTACCCGTCATGCCTGCGAGTTTTTCGTACATTCTGAAATAGTTCTGAATAGTAATGGTTGCTAAGGTCTGTGTTTCTCTTTGAATCGTAACACCTTCTTTTGCTTCCACTGCCTCGTGAAGTCCATCGGACCATCTCCTTCCCGGCATTAGCCTTCCAGTAAATTCATCAACAATAATCACCTTTCCATCCATAACTACATAGTCTACATCTTTCTCAAAGAGCATATAGGCCTTGAGGAGCTGTTTCAGAGCGTGTATTTTATCACTCTTCTCAGCGTATTCCCTCAATATCCTCTCTTTCTCGTAGAAACGTTCACGGGCAGATAAACCCTTATCCTCATCAAGTTTGTGGAGTTCAGTAGAGAGGTCCGGCAAAGCAAAGAGCCCCTTTTCTCTTTTTTCTACTTCCTCTCTACCTTTCTCCGTTATTTCAACGGAATGGGATTTCTCGTCAACCCAGAAATAAAGTTCTTCCTTAAGTTCTTCAATCCTCTTTGTCTTCTCACCCCCCACATTAATTTCCTTCATCAAATCCAGTTCGACTTTATCCACAAGTTTCATGACTCCAGGTTCCTGAAGCATCTTGAAGAGTTTCTTCGCCTTAGGCATACCAAGCCTTGCTTGAATTATCTTTTCCGCTGCCTCAAACTCCTTACCCTGTTTCAGGAGATTCTCAGCAACAAAAAGAAGCTGTGTAACAAGCTGGGTCTGCTTTCTCACCAGATTTTCAGCAAGAGGCTTCATGCCTCTATAAATTTCCGCAGAAGAGTATTCAACGGGCCCTGAAATAATAAGAGGAGTCCTTGCCTCATCAATAAGAATAGAGTCTACTTCATCCACAATTGCATAATAGTGGCCCCTCTGAACTCGATCCTCAGCCCTAAAGACCATGTTATCCCTCAAATAGTCAAAACCAAACTCATTGTTTGTTCCGTAAGTTATGTCCTTCTGGTATTCAATCTTCCTCCGCGCATTATCCATTTCGTTTTGAATCACACCCACACTCAGACCAAGACTTTCATAAACTGGCCCCATCCACTGTCTGTCCCTTCTGGCAAGGTAATCGTTCACAGTAACAAGGTGGACCCCTGTCCCTTTAATTCTCCCTATAATACCGTGAAGGTAAAGAGGCATTGTCGCCACCAGAGTCTTGCCTTCTCCCGTTTTCATCTCCGCAATCTTTCCCTGGAAGAGAACGATGGCACCAAGAAGTTGCACGTCAAAGGGAATCATGTTCCATTCCCACATGTGGCCAGTAACTTCCCACTTCTTCCCGCATAGCCGCCTTGTTGCCTCTTTAACAAGGGCAAA
>JASEFR010000016.1:0-37278 GCA_030019025.1 bacterium | reverse complement strand
AAGGGCAAAGGCTTCTGGCAATATGTTAAACGGGTCCTCTCCATCACGAATTCGTTTTTCGAATTCCTCTGTCTTCTTGATCAAGTCTTCATCTTTTAGAGAATGGTAAGTCTCGTAAATTCCATTGATTTTCTCAACAATGGGCCAAAGTTTCTTTATTTCTCGCTCGTTCCTCGAGCCGATCAATTTTTCAACCAAAAATTTAAACATAATCTCACTCCGTTGTAATTATAAACCCACTGGTGTAAAATTTAAAGGAACAATGATCTCCGCAATAATCGTAAACTACCGAGCCGGGAAAATACTAATCCATTGTTTGAACTCCATAAAAGACCAAGTAGATGAGATAATAGTTGTCAATCACAGTCCCGGTGAGGATCTATTCCCAATCATTCAAAAATTTCCTAATACTAAAATTATTAACAGGCCCAATAAAGGTTATGCCTCGGGTTGTAATTTGGGTGCAAAGATGGCCAGCGGCGATCTTCTACTTTTCATGAACCCAGACACAATGGCGTTTCCCGATACTGTAAATATTTTAATAGAAACCACAAAAAAATACCACTCCGCTACCGCCCCAAAATTTTTAAACCCTGACTTCACCTTCCAGCCTTCAACCAGGATGTTTCCCTCTATTAAGCATATTCTTGTAAGCAGAACTTCACCTCTCCGAGTTTTTTTAAAAAATTCTAAGATGGAAAAGGAGTATTTCGGATATAGTCTTAAAAAACAAGAAGAACCCATACCCCTTAAAGAATGTTTTCCCCTTGGTGGCTTTTTCGTGGTGCCTCGGTCCATTTTTGAAAGTCTTGAAGGATTTGACGAACGCTTTTTCCTCTTCTTTGAAGATGCGGACTTTTTCAAAAGGTTGCTAAAATCAGGATATTCTATAATCTATGACCCAAGAGCCAGAATTATTCACTTCCACGGATTTTCAAGAAAAAATTCAGCCTTTAAATCGGAGTTTCACAAGCTCCGTTCTTTTTTTCTTTACACAATTAAGCACTCCCAAAGCCAATTTGAAAAAATTCTTGTTCTTCTCCTTACCCTTACCTATGGCTTGATTGTAGCCTTCCGTTATTTTATAAATATTCCAATAAAGGAAAGCCAATGGTAAGATTCAAAAGAGGAACGACGAGAGTAATCTCCAAGATGATTTTGGTGCTTCTGGATCTCTTTCTAATCGCTACTTCATTTTATGTGGGCTATTATATTAGAGTTAACCTGATAGGCAGTACCAAGTATACTTTGCCTCCTGCCTTGCCCATTGCTCACTATTCAAAATACTTCCTCGCACTTTTTATTATATGGATAGTCACTTTTTACTATGAAGGTTTATACACAAAATATTTTTCACGAAGCGAAGAGTTTCTTAAGATAGCCAAAGGTGCTACAATTGCTGCAGCTTTCTCAGCGCTTCTCCTCTATACCATAAAAGTAGAGCCTTCCTTTTCAAGACTTGCCTTCTTAATCGCATACATTTTGAGCATTTTTCTCCTCTGGTTTGGAAGAATCGTTGCAAAAAGAATTCTTTATGAAGTAGGACTTCTAAAAGACACAGCTCTATTTTGGGGAGATTCCGTTGAGCTGGAATGGTTCAAAAGGACCATAGAAAAAGAGAAAAATAGTGGTATCGAAGTCATAGGGCATATTAAAAACGGATCCGCAGAAAAAGTCAAACAGATTATTTTAGAGAAAGAGCCAAACCTCTTGATTGTAGGTGGTGTCCCTCTCGGTGAGGTTAAAAAGGTGGAAAACTTAGCCTGGGAAAAGGGTGTTGAAATACTAATCAATGCCTTCAACCACACATTGAACCCTCTGGAACTGGAAATTGTTGAATTTTTTGGTTTTAAAAGTTTGAGACTAAAATACAATCTTTTAATTCCAAGAAATGCCAAACTCAAAAGATTACTGGACCTTCTTGTAACAATACCGCTCCTTATTATCCTTCTCCCTATAATTGCCCTCATTTCTGTAGTTATTTTGACCACATCTAAAGGGCCGGTAATTTTCATACAAGCAAGGCTGGGAAAAGACGGGAAGCTAATCAAAATATATAAGTTTCGCACTATGTACACAAACTCCGATGAAATTCTCCAGGAATTTCTCAAGGAACATCCAGAAATGAGGCGAGAATTCGAAAAATATAGGAAAATTGTAAGTATGAAAGACCCAAGAGTCACACCCATAGGTAAAATCCTGAGAAAAACAAGCTTGGATGAACTCCCCCAACTCTTTAACGTAATAAAAGGTGATATGAGCCTTGTAGGGCCAAGGCCTTATTTACCTGAAGAGTTAGCAATCATAGAGGATGTTAAGGACATTATTTTCAGCGTTAAACCAGGCCTCACTGGCCTGTGGCAGGTTTCAGGAAGAAACGCCCTCACCTTTGAAGAAAGGATCATGCTTGATCTTTACTATGTTAAGAACTGGAATATATTCCTGGATCTTGCAATTTTCATAAAAACGATTTTGGAAATTTTCAAAGGCGAAGGAGCTTATTGAATGTTCTCAACTTCCTCTTTTAAATAGGGAAGAAACTGCAAATCTTCTAAAAACTCATACCTTTTGTATAAATCTTCCAGTTTATCTAAAATCTTTAATGCGGAGTTTTTCTTTTTTGTCAAAATGAAAAACTCAAGCAAACCTTCAAAATAAGAAACGATGTAGTCCGGGTCCTTCACCGATCTTGCCTTTGCCTCCTCGTAGGCAGAACGAAGGGCATAACCAGCTCCCATTCTATCGCCTCTTAAAGCACGGTATTCAGCCAACGCGAAATTAAACCAGAATTTGTAATTCTGGAACCTTTTCTCGCTAAGATGGGGACGAAGTTCTTCCAGAATTTGGCCTGCTTTATCCAGGTCACCCTTCCACAGGTATAATTCTGCCCCTACAAGCAAACTAACAAACTTACCCGTATCAAGTTCTTTCTTTTCCAGCAACTTTTCAAGCTGTTTGTAATACTCTTCAGCTTTATCATAATCCTTATATCCATCCTTATAGAGCCTTACAAAATTTCTGGTGACCATAATTATGTGTTCAACGGAATTTATCTCTTTTGCAATCTCCAAAGCCCTACGGTAAAAAACCTCAGCCTCGCTAAACTTAAACGTAAGCCTTAAGACAGAACCAATGTTGTTGAGGGCAAGGCACATGCTATCCTTACTGCCTATGAGATTGGCCTCATGGTAAGCACTCTGGAAGTTCCCCATGGCCTCTTCATATTTTCTGCTGCTAAGATAGTACATTCCGATATCAATGTAAGCTGTAATTACTCCCCCTTTATATCCTATCTGCTTATAAATCTCTCTGGCTTTCTCATAATATTCAATGGCTTTTTGCATATCTCCAAGATCGTGGTAAACAATGGCAATATCTATGTAACTGGCCCCCAGCCCCTTAAAGTCATTTATGCTCTCCCTGATTTCGATCGCCTTCTCATAGTAAGAGATAGCATCTTGAGGGGAAGAAATCTCTGCATGAAGAACACCAAGGACATTATAAAGAGTCCCTTCCCAATACTTTGACAGGTGATTCTTATTAATCAGAGCCTGTTCAAGAACTACTCTCGCATCTTCATAGTGACCAAGCCTTATCAATATCCATCCTTTCTCAATATAATACTTGTAGAGAGGGACCTCGGCAGCCTGCCCCTCTTGTAAACCATTCTTGTTCTTCGCTTCTTGTGGAAAAGCCAGTTCAATGGCCTTATCTATATATTTAAGAGCTTCGCTGTATAGGCCCTGTTCAGCCAAAACATCTGAGAGTCTTGAATAAAACTCAGCGTCTATTAAGTCAGGAAACTTCTGTCGTACTTCTTCCAAAAATTCCTTGGCATATCTCAGTTCACCCTTAATCATCAAGCATTCTGCAAAATCAAGGGCTCCTTTCACATATTTTTGCCCATCCTTTTCATATTCAAAATAGTACAGCCAGAATTTCTTTGCTTCTTCATAAGCAAATTGAGACATTGCCCTTTTGGCTACTATCGGAGCATACTGCAATATCTTCTCTACATCCCCACCCCGATAAGCATGATAAGTTATAAGCTCCTCTGCATTGGCAATAGAGCCCTTATGTTGTTCTATCCATCTGGCGATTTTTTGGTGATAAAATCTTCTCTTACTTTGAGAGATATTCTGGAGAATAAGCTCCCTTATTATATCTTCTTTAAATGCAAAGGTATCTGGCCCACTTTCCTCAAGAATGCCCTTTTTGATGGCCTTCTCTATAGAATCATAAATTTCTCCCATATCCATTTCGAGAACGCCTTCAATGATAGATGGTGAAAACTCGTGTCCGATGCAAGAAGCCACTTCCAGAACCTTATCGCCCTCCAATTCTTGAACCCTTTTTCTCATTATGTGCTGAATACTCTGGGGTACTGAAATCTTTTCAACCTCTTTGAGGATCCAGCGCTTCCCATCGTATAAAAGATTCCCCTTTTCATACAGTTCTTTGATGAGCTCCTCAATGAAGAACGGATTCCCACCTGATTTGGTATACAGGAACCTCACCACTTCTTCGTCTGCCTCTTCCTGAAGAATGGCAGAGATAAATTCCGATGCCGCCGAATACTCAAATGGTTTGAGGTCCAAAACAAAAATAAATCTTTCACGCAGTGCCTGTGAAACAAAGTTTTCTACGTAATCGTGGGAGTGATCCTCCGTTCTGAACGTAGCAAAGAATTTAACATCAGCAGGGGAGTTTCTAATCACATAGTATAAAAGTTCCATAGAAGACCGGTCCGCCCATTGCAGGTCATCAATGTAAATCAAGACCTTCTTGTGTACCGCAAAATGCTTAAAGAACTTTAATATCGAATCATAAAGTTTGTACTTATCTATATCCTTCACGTTAAAGCTTTCCCCTGCCTCTGGAAAAATGGAGTAGAAGGCCCTCATCTCAAATTGATCGAAACTCGCCAAAGCCTCCTTTGTCTCTATCTTATAATTGTCATAGCAGTATTTTACCAGGTCCTTCAAAAGACTAAAGGGAACTTCCGAAAGGGCACCATAGGCCACCCCCATGAAATAATAAACCCCCTCAATTCTTTTTAGGGTGTCTTTAACCAGTCGTGTTTTACCTATCCCAGCTCCTCCACGAACGATAACCAGTTTCTGGTCCTGGTTTACCAGATTTATAAGGGTACGCTTTTCTTCGATTCTATCGACGAATTGAGATGTCGGTATTATTGGGACTGCTTCTACTTCCTCAACCCAAGCAATGCGACCCTTTCCTCTCCTCTTTGCCCTATAAAGAGCTATATCTGCCTTATTAAAGAGTTCCTGCCAAGTTTTACCATCTCTCGGATACTCAGCAACCCCCATGCTTAGGGAAATATTCCTGCCAGCAATTTTTTGTGAATTCACGCTGTTAAGGATTTTTTCTGCAACGTATTTGGCATCTTCAAAGCCTGTATTGGGCAAGTAAATAATAAACTCATCTCCACCGTATCTTATGAGGATGTCCGACTCTCGAAGGGAACTCATTACAAATTGGGAAAGTTCTTTTAGAACCTTGTCGCCTTCCAGATGCCCGTAAAGGTCATTTATTTCTTTGAAGTTATCAATGTCAAACAGAATTATTGAAAAATTTGTACGGTATCTCTGGGCTCTTCTAATCTCAAAGTCACTAAAAGTGCTGAGAAACTTTCGATTTCGTGCCCCAGTAAGTTCGTCTATATACTGGTCAATTTTCTCCTGAATCATTTAGATAATTTTAAAATTCCTCTACTGTTCTGTCAAACTTTTAAGCTACCCTTTCTCAGTGCAGGGAAAAAGCCTTAAAATAATTAAGTGAGAAAGCGATTCGAGGAAATTCTCAGAATCATTGAATTGCTTGCTGAGAGGGAAGGTGATAAAATTAAAAATTCGGCAGAAATAATTTACAATGCTCTTAAAAACGGCAAAAAAGTTATATGGTGTGGAAACGGTGGTAGCGCTGCTCAGGCAATGCATTTTAATACAGAGTTGATTGTGAAGTATAAAAATCCGAGAGGTTCTCTTCCTTCAATCGCCTTAACATCCGACACCTCTGTTATAACCGCAACAGCGAATGACTTTGGGTTTAACGAAATATTCTCAAGGCAGATTGAAGGGTTGGGAAACGAGGGTGACGTACTTGTGGCCATCTCTACCTCTGGAAGCTCAACGAACGTAATTAAAGCGATTAAAACCGCTAAGGCAAAAAAAATGGCCGTTATTTTTTTAACGGGAGATAACTTCACTGAAGTTGAAGAGGAAGTGGACGTCGTTATCCACGTCCCCTCCCGAAGTACTCCAATCATTCAGGAGTGCCATCAGATAGTAGGTCATATAATAATAGAGGAACTGGAGAAAAAACTGGAGGTTTGAAAGTGCTGAAGAAATTTAGCATTGCTTTATTTTTAATAAGCATTACCCCACTCCTTCACAGTAAGGATTTGTCCATCGCTACCGTTGACATGAACCGCATTTTCAATGAATATACCGAATTCCAAGAAGCCAAAAGAGAACTGGACAGATTCGTTCTGGAATGGGAAAGGCAGAGAGACAGCCTAAAACAATACATTGATTCCCTTAAAAATCTACTGGAAATAGAAAAGCCAGGACTTACTGAGAAAGGCAAACAAAAAAGGGAACTGGAAATTCAAAAAGCCCAGGAGGCTTATTCCAGTTTCGTAAAAAGCATATGGGGAGACAACGGCCTCTTCTATAAGAAATCTTCTGAACTTTTAGAGCCCTATTATAGAAAGATACAGGAAACCATTAAAAATGTTGCCACTGCTAATGGTATCGATCTTGTCCTGAACAACAACTCAAAAGTTGTTCTTTATGTTTCAAACTCTCAAGACCTTACTGAACAAGTTTTGCAGGAATTAAACAAAACTTACGCCCAACAAACACCTTCAGGAGGAAAAAGATACAGAATTGCAATCTTCCCCTTGATGGAAGCGGAACCTGGTGCCCAGAAGTTACAACTCGGGTCTCGCCTCCAAAAGTCCATTTACCAGGGAATTACTGGAAATGTTTTATTCGATATCATTCCCAATGACCAGGTTAACAAAGAAATATCGAGAGGCAACCTAACCAACGACAAGCTATTCCCCGAAACCTGCCAGCAAATAGCCCTCAGCCTGAATGCGGATTACTTCGTATGCGGAACCGTGGAAACATCAGGTGAAAATGTCCAATTCGTATACCAGCTCTATAAAACTGTGACAGGAGAAAAATTGCAGGAAATAACCGGTTCCGCAGTAAATCCGAGAGAAAGTCTTGATGTGGAATCCTTGCAGAAGGCACGACTCTTATCACAGCAATTCAAACCTTAGAGGCAATAACAAAACCATCAACTCGAGAAGGAAAATTCCTAAAAGCCTTTGCTAGATTTTCAATTGTCGCACCCGTGGTGTAGACATCATCTATTAAGAGAATCTTCTTACCTTCAAATCTCTCTGGATGTTTTACATAAAAAGCCCCAGAGAGATTCTGAAGACGCTCATTTCTCGTTAAGTTAGCCTGCTGAACGGTGTACTTTATCCTTTTAATCCCCCTTTTCATGAGGGGGATACTATACTCTTTCGATAGCCTTTCTGCTATCAGTTCACTCTGGTTGAACCCCCTTTCCCTAAACCTTACAGGATGAAGGGGAACGGGGACAATAAAATCGTAACTAAGCGAAAATCCTGATAAATAGGGGGAGAAATAACGGGCAACCTCTTTTCTTTTCCCATATTTGAACTCTTCAATTAGTTTTTGCACCTCATCCCGGTATTCAAAGACTATGTAAATCCGAGAAAGGTGGTCCGAGTCAGGAAAAAAGATTTTATCAATCCTTTTTTTCTCAAATCTCTTCCTGCAATCTTCACAAAGAATACCTTTAGAAGGCTTTCCGCAGACATAGCAAAAAGAAGGGAAAATCGCCTCTAAAAGAAATTTAAACACCTTAAAAGGCTAATTGCTTGCAGTTTTTTTACGCAAAACAAAATACAAAACAAGAGAAACAAGCATTATCGCAATAGATATCCACTGATTTACCGTTAGGAAATAGACATTTTCAGGTTCGTAATATCTTGTAAAATCAACGAGAAACCTTATAAAAGAGGCAAAGAACAGATAGACCAGGAAAATAAAACCATCAAAGGGCTTCTTTTGCTCAAGTTTAAGCAAAATGAAAAATAAAATCAGGTTTGCAAAGGATTCATAAAGCTGGGAGGGATGAATATGAAGGGAATCCATAACTTCATAGGCTGGTGAGCCAGGAGGAAATACCACAGCCCAAGGAAGACTCGTCTCTTTACCAAAACAACACCCATTGAAAAAGCATCCCCACCTTCCAAAGAACATACCGAGGGCAAGGGCCTCAGAGGCAAAATCTGCTATAGGCCAAAAGGGAAGGTGCCTTTTGTTTCTCACAAGATAAACAATGCCAGTAATGAGGGCAAAAAGGAATCCGCCGAAAAAAACGGCTCCACCTTCCCAAAATTTGATTATCTCTGACGGATGTTCTTTAAAGTAAGGAATATGATACAGAACGTAAAAGGCTCTTGAACCCACTATTGCTGAAAGGGCAACCCAGAAGCCAAAATCCCAAATCCTCTCCGTGCTAACACCCAAAATCTTGGCTCTTTTAGCAACGTAGCCAATTCCAACGATAAAACCTATTAATACGAGCAAGCCCCAGGTACGAATCTCAAGGGGACCTATCCTGAAGAGAATTGGATGCATATATTACCTCCTTGATTTGGGCTTATTATAAAATAAAAAAGGGGGAACTAAAAGTTCCCCCTTTTATTTTCGGGCTACAAGGCTTTTACGCCTTTTCTACGTGAACAGCTTTGGGTCCTTTATTGGTCCTTTCCACATCGAACTTCACGCGCTGCCCCTCTTCCAGTGTCTTGTATCCCTCTCCTTCTATGTCGGAGAAGTGGACAAACACATCACCAGATCCATCCTCAAGCTGGATGAATCCGTAGCCTTTCCGCGAGTCAAACCATTTGACCCGCCCGTACTTCTTGGTGTTACCCATTTGAAACAACCTCCGTTAAATTGTTTATTAAGAGTATGCTAATTATGCTACCTAAGGGGGGGCGTGTCAAGTTAATGTGCCCTGACAATATCTTTTATCTTCATTAGGCGAGTGATATCTGACCTTTCCATTTCGGAAAGTTTCATGGAAATGAACTTAATCGTTGCCTCAAGCTCGGGAATAAGTATGTACTCCAGTGCATTTACCCTTCTTCTTGTCTTTTCTACTTCAATAGCTAAAAGCTCAAGATTTTTCTCCTTTTCGGCAAGTTCAATCAGATCCTTGTACGTTTTCATGAGAGATTCAAGAGACACATCGAGCTCCGGAGAAGTTCCTGCAAAGCCGTAACTCAAAAAACTACCTTCAATATGTGCCTTAAAAGTAGGGACAACAACGGTCATTATTTTCTTTTCACCTATCTCAACACCTGAAGAAACGGAGGGTACAAGGAAAAGCTCTTCTACCTCTTCTGGCTCCATAAAAGCCCTTGCAAGGACAAATCTTTTTACCGATTCGGACAATTCTTCCTCTACTTTCTTTCTCAATTCCTTAAGTCCCTCAAGGAACTCAAAGAGAATCCTGACCAGTTCATCCTGTTTATCTTTGAGGAGTTTGTGACCTTTGCGCGCAATAGCAATGCGCCTTTTGAGCCTTAAGAGTTCCATCCGTGTCGGACTGGCACTAATAAGTGGCATGTTATGATTATAAACGAAAACTTATATATTTCAAAGCACCGTAATAGTTAAGCTATATTAAGCCTTGACGGTGCGAAGTTGAAATCTTAAAATTACGCTTAGAAAAATGTTTAAACATAGTGATTTAACTTCAGCAATTTCTATCCTTCAGAATCCAAGGCCAGAAAGTTTTTTCAATTTTCTTCAAAACACTTGTAGAAATCTTAATTTTGATTCAGCTGTTATATACTGGGAGACGGGAACTCCTGAAGAACTTCACTATTTCGCCGGTATTTACAAAGGAAAACCCCTAAAAGAACTCCCCGTAAGGTTTCCTGTTCTGGATTTACGCCACTTGGGAAAATATCTCTTTAAAGACTCTCAGAACAAAATTCTTGAAATTGAACGGGAGCAAATTCCTGATGAACAGTGCAAGCAATTTCTCCAAACTCACAACATTAAAAAAATCTTTCTTGCTCCTATACTTACACCAAATTTAAATTACTCCTTACTTATCTTCGGGTCCGAGTCGAAAAGATCTTTGGAGCCTGAAGAAATAGAATCTCTAAGGACCTATGTGTCGATGTTTGCAATTCTCTTAGACATATACCAAACTAAGTGGGTTTACAATGTAGTGAAAAACAACATTAGAGAACACATAATAATACAGGACCTCAATCACAGGATATTAGAAGCCAACAGAGCGGCGTCTCTCTCCTTAGGCATTGAAAATCCCAGCGAATTAAAAGGAAAACTCTGCTATCAGCTTTGGCATCAGAGAAATACCCCTTGTCCCTTCTGCCCCCTTGAGAAAACAAGAGCAACGCTGAAACCAGAAGAAAATGAGGTTAGGACTCCAGACGGTCGGTGGTATTTTATTAGGTCTAATCCCATTTTCAATGAAGCAGGCGAACTTACAGGTTTTGTCGAGCTAACTCTTGAAATTACGGAAAAGAAAAAGGCTGAGCAGGAAGCAGAGCGTTTCCAGAAAATAGTAAAGAACCTTTTTGATCAGACTCTTGTGGGAGTCGTCATTTCGGACTACGATGGTAATATTCTCGAAGCCAACGATAAAAGGGCAAGGATGCTCGGATACGAAAAAGAAGAACTCTTAAAAATGAAATGGACAGACTACACCCATCCAGATGATGTCGGGAAACTTCTGGAAAAACTTCGTGCTCTTAAGGTTGGGCAAATTAAAAACTTCACTGAAGATGTAAGATGCATCAAAAAAGATGGAAAAACCATCTGGCAGAGACTTTTCGTAACGCCTCTTAAAATTGACGACGAAAGCTTGCTGATCACCACCGTAATGGATATCACAGACGACATCTCACTAAGAGAAGAACTCCAAAAGTTGCTTGCCGAAAGAACCCTTATTTTGAATACAATTCCACAAAAGATTTACAAAGTTACTAAAAACGGGGACGCAATTCCGATTACTTCCACGTCGGAAAAGGGAATAAAATTAGGCAATCTTATAGGGAAAACTCCTGAGGAGGCAAAAGAATTAATACAGACCGTTCTCTCCAAGGGGGAACCATCAAAAATTATTCATCTCAGAAAACAAGAAACAGGAAAGAAATATCTATCAACCACCTTTTTAAAACTCGACAATGACACGATACTCTCCGTTGAAAATGACGTAACGGAAATAAAGATGCAGCAAATTGAAGCACTAAAACAGAGGAACAGACTGATAACACTCACAGAAGGTATTATAAAAACTCTGTCTTATATAGTGGAACTTAAAGAGCCTTATACTGCAGGCCATCAGTCGAGGGTCGCCGAAATTGCCTACATAGTCGGGAAAGAAATGGGACTTGAAGAGGAGAGACTAAGAGCAATAAGATACGCAGGGCTTTTACACGATATTGGCAAAATTATCATCCCCATAGAGGTTCTCAATAAACCCTCAAAATTAACGGAATCAGAGTTTAATCTTATAAAGCAACATCCAACTTTCAGTTACGAAATTCTTAAAAACATTGAATTTGAAGGTCCCGTAGCCGAAATTGCTTTCCAACATCATGAAAGAATCAATGGAAGTGGCTATCCACGAGGGCTCAAAGATGATGAAATACTGTTGGAAGCAAGGATTATAGCCTGTGCTGACGTTTATGAGGCTATGACCTCCCACAGACCTTACAGACCTGCCCTCTCTCCCGAAGAGGCACTGAAAGAGCTTAAAGAAAAGGCAGGTATCCTTTACGACCCGGAAGTTGTTAGAATAATGGAAAAACTTTACTTGGAAGGTAAGTTGCCAAAATCAAGCTCATAGATTAAGTAACCTTCTTTAAACGATAATTCAAATTAAATCTACTCCTTTTAGAGCAAAAATCCTTTATGCCACTCAGTACTGTGATAATAAAGGACACATCACAAGTATTTAATAGTAAACAGCAGCCTGAAAGGAACATCTGAGTGTCTCCTATCCCTTGTCTTTCAAGGGATCCAGCCCACTTGACCGTTCAAATAACCTGCCTATTATATAAATGGTAACAAATCAAAAACTTAAAAAGGAGGTGAGAGTATGGTAAGAGATCTCATGAGATGGGATCCTTTTAGAGAAATTGCTTCCTTAAGGGAGGAAGTTGATAGACTTTTTGACACCTTCTTCGGTAGACAGGCGGAAAAAATGATCCGTGAAAGAGAGGCTTTCTGGGTTCCAGCAGTGGATATTGAGGAGACCGAAAATGAATTCATTGTGAAAGCTGAACTTCCCGGTCTCAAAAAAGATGAAGTGAAGCTCTCCATCACCGAGGACACCCTGACCATTAGCGGTGAGAGGAAGATGGAGAAGGAGGAGAAGGGAAAAACCTACCACCGCATTGAGATGAACTACGGTAAGTTTGAGAGGACGGTGAGGTTCCCAACAGAGGTTGTTCCTGATAAGGCGAAGGCCTCCTACAAAGACGGTATCCTCACCATTACCGTTCCAAAGAGCGAAAAAGCTAAGAGTAAAGAGATAGAAATAGAAATTGAATAACACTAATCAAGTATCTCTCTAACCTGGGCGCCCCTTCGGGCGCCCAGGTTTTTTAACTTAAAAATTTTTTAAACACTCTTTTCAGCAAAAATTCAATCTATATGCTCCAATTTTCTCATGCATTTCCAAATAACGCAGACGGTTGGTGAGGATTCACCATTTATTTTTACCCATCCATACGCAAAATATTTAAACCCTACGCTCCAAGCAGCTCTCTCAAAATTTACCGCCGTTTTTAACTTCTAAACCAAAAAATTTTTTGGCTTACTTTTCCCACCTAACTTCTACCTTCTTCCCCTGCATCTTCTTGAAGTAATCTTCTATTTTTCCCTTCAAATCACCGCTAATTCTCCTTTCAAGAGGGAAAATCACACTGTTATCCAGTCTTTCAACAATGCTCAAAGTCATTTCGATAACAGGCGCTAAGCCGCTCGCCCCTGTGTAGGAAAACCGGTCATTGTGAGAATGGATATAAAAACTTCCTTTTCCACCAAAACGAGCGAGGTTTATAGAAGGCACTCCATAAAGGGCAAAAGGCATGGAGTCGCTGGAATAGATATCAAGCCTTGTTTTAAAGGGAATCCCTTTTTCTTTTGAGAGAATTGAAACGAAATTCAACGTATCTTTTTCGGAAATGCACATTGCTCCATTTTCGCCGATGGGGTCACCAGCCACATCAAGGTTAATAACCATTTTAATCTTTTTCAATTCATCTTTAATCTCTTCAACATAGGCCTGGCTCCCTAAGAGTCCTAATTCTTCGCCGGAAAACCAAACAAACCTAAGGGTCCTCTTTGGCTTCCTCCGAGAAAAATGCTTTGCAAGGGCAAGTAAAATAGCGCTTCCCCCTGCGTTATCCGTTGCTCCGGGGGAGATAGCCACAGAATCATAATGTCCGCAGAGTAGGATGATCTCATCAGGCTTCTTACTCCCCTTTATCTCGGTAATTATATTGACAGCAGTCCCTTTATAATATTCAGTGCTTCCTTGAATCTTCACCCTTTCACCTTCTGCTTCCTTCAATTTCAGCCCCGTATCATACTCTACCACAAGGGCGGGAATCACTTTGCCCTCTTCAACAAACCTCTGAGATATGGAGGAGAAGGAAAAACCTCTTTCAGGTGGTGAGATAGAAATCAAACCTTTTACTCCCTTTTCAATGAGCCTTTCGTAACTTTCTCCCCTTACCCTCCCATAGGTTACAACAATTTTTCCTTTCACGTCCTGAGACAGATAATCCAAGTCCTCCACGTAGGTTATCTCACCTTCTTCATCAAAGGGTTTCGTATTACCGTAAGGTATAGCCTTAAACAACCTGTTTTTCAAAGTGATCCTGCCGTCACCAGATCTGAAGGTCCAAAGCGAAAAGGAATGTTCCGATACCGGAACTCCAAGTTTGGAGAGTTCCTCTACGATGATTTCCCTGGCTTTTTCCTCACCTTCACTTCCGGCAAGCCGGGGAAAAGAGATTTCCCTTAAAATTCTGTAAGCATAATTGGTAAGGCTTCTCATAGTGTAAATTATAAAACAAAAAGGCGGTATTGAATTTTGCTGAGATAAAGCCTTTTAAGAAAATTCCGCACTACCCAAATGTTAAGGTAAAAACCCTTATAAAAAACCACCCCCTCCCTGACGGGAGGGGGTGGTGGAAAGTCCAAATTAGCTTGCGCTACTTCGTCAGAATTACTCTCGCACTGAAGCTCTTCTTCGGGGTCTCCATCTTAACGATGTAGACACCAGAGCCTACTTTCGAGCCTCTTCCGTCGGTTCCATTCCATCTCACAGTGTAGTAACCCGCATCTTTCCTTCCCTTCACGAGGGTGGCAACTTTCTGACCAGCCACAGAGTAGACCGAAATCTCTATGTCAGTCCTCTCGGGTAATGCATAGGCGAATTCAATTGCCCTCGAACCGATGTTGGAGCCTTTGATGTTGAAGGCATACATTGTCGGCTTCTGGTCCGTTACCGAAGTCACAAGGAAGGAAATGTAACCGGTCTCTGGATACCTGGTTGCGTTGTACCAAGGAGAATTGTCAAGGGCAACAAAGTAGAGATCCACATTATCTCCAACGTTAAGCCCGGGGATGGTGTAATAGTAGGTCGAACCAGAAATGCTATCATTCACAGTAGCAACAAACTCACCACCATTTATGGAGTAGTAGAGAGTATCAGCGTATATTCCCGATGGATCCATAATATCAACACTCAACCAGATATCACCAACGCCTCCACTATCATAGTCAAAGGCAGAAAATTCAGGCCCCACAAAATCTGTTGTTATGCTTGCCTCGCCACCATATGTCATCGTATCTGGAGAGACATAATCCATCCTCAAAATGTAATAGTAAGTATTATCCGTTACGAGATCAAAATCATCGTAAGTATTCCCTGTAGAAATTCCTATGGAATCATAAGGACCACCAGAAGTTGTTGACCTTAGGACCGTGTAGTTCTGGATATACTTAACATCAACACTTCTTTCTTCCTTAAGTACGATTTGCGGTAGTTCAATTCTCTTCAAATTGCTTTCTTTAGAGAGCTTAGTCCTTACAAAGCTTCCGGCGTAAGCTTTGCTCTGAGGCAGATAGGTTACAGCGCTACTCACGATCCAGTCGTAACCAACCCAGTACCAATTTCCGCTGGCTGCTTCATAGTAGAGACTTCTGTTGGTATTAGAACCAGCATCACACAACGGATAGGGTTGGTCATTGACGGTCCATTCAAAGCCAACATGGTACTCTCCATTAACAATGATATTTTTGTCAGCAAGATTGAGTACCAAATAAGTCGGATAAACTGGAACTGTAATAAGGGTATCAAACAATACATTTCCTGGTATACCATTGTTATCATCGTAAATTCTAAGGTGCATATCTGCTGATGTCTGGAAGAATAGTGCAACTACACTGTCTATCCGTGCTGGGGTGTATTGGGGCGTAAATCTCACAGACATTATGTCACCAGCAGCAATACCCGAGAAGTAATAAGTAGGACCGCCGTCGTATACCAGGCTCTGTCTCGGGCTCGCCCAGGAGAGTCTAACACCCTTCTGAGGCTCACTAATTGGCGTAAGTGTCGGGGTTCCGGGAGTAAAGGCGTAGAGCTTCCACCATGCCCCCTGAGTCATCCAGGAGTTACCGTTTGCATCTTCAACGTATATGTAGCCATCGTAAACGGTCCCCTGAGGTGCACCCGGAATTACAACGGTAATAGTATCAGTACCTGGTTCAAAATCGGACTCATATTCTGCAACAACCGAATCGTTGATTACTGCATAGGCATGGACATAGAATGGTGATATATCACTGACCACAAAGATAACAGTATCAGAAGTAGTATCGTATGTATCCTCAGTGCCTCTAATCATCTCAACCATTGGCGGAGTGGTATCAGGCTCGTAAGTAACGGAAAAATCATCTATATTCCAATAATACTCGTCATATGCACCATAATGGAAAGCTATTCTGAAATATTCAGAAGTTCCAACCTGCGAAACTATGTAAGACGTGATGTCCAAAGAGACATTACCAGAATTATCAGCATTGGAATATCTCGTTATCTCTGTCCACGTTACTCCATCATCAAACGAGATTAACACCTGACCAGAATCCTGGCGTGAAGTAGAATAGTCATTGTAGTAGTGCCAGAAATTTAAAGTATAGGTTCCATATCCCATTATCCTCAATCTTGGCGATATAAGCCAGTCGTCGTGATTTTCAGTTGGTGAATAGTGAACACTTGCAACAGTTCTACTTGACGATACATACCTGTGCCAGTCATTGTTGTTAACGGTAGGAGGCGCCTCATCACCACCGTCAATGATCTTCCAGCCACCATATGGAGGATTAGTTGAATTTGACCAATCTTCATCAAAATTTTCCGCATAGGGCAGGTCCTGGGCATAGGGCCACACATGCACCGTTACTGACGCCGTGTCGTTTCGAACAGTATCCCCCGTAAGCCTAACTCCAGCGTAAACAGTTATTTCACCCGTATCTGGTAGGATAAGGGGGGTTGTAAAAGTATACTCTTGAGTAGCTCCAGCTATTAAATTACCAGTCCAGGTTTCCCAGACAGTATCTGCACCGCCAAGAGTGTAAAATAGATCGATAGTCGTAATTGGTTCAAGACCACTATTTTTGAAACTAATAGTGACAAAATTGCTATCGTTTTGAATAACAGGCTTGGGTATCGAGATAGAGAGAAATTGCGCATCAGTGTCAGGAGCAGTAGGTTCTGTTGCATACACCCATAGCGAATCTATAAACATGTTGTTTCCATATCCACTCTTAGCCCTTAATGCTACGTAAAGTTCTGTTCCAACCGGAAAATCTCCTATCTCCACTTCATGAAGAAGCCACGTGGGTTCTGTTACAGAACCATCATACCGCTGGAAACCTTGAATTGTACTGAAATTCACGCCGTCAACAGAATATTCAACATAAACAGAATCGTAACTTGCAGAATACCCATTATCGTGTACCATATGAAATCTCAAGATCACCTTCCTCGGGGCGCTCAAAATAGTAATTTTTGGTGAAATAAGCCTCGCTTGCGAACCATTTGAGGCACTATAAGATCTATATACTGCCATCGCAGGTAAGTCAAGAGGAGAAACAGTTGGGTTAGTGCCTGAAGTAGTTCTTTCCCAACTGTAGCTACCTATCAAAATCTCAGAGGTCCAACCTAAGGGGAAGGGCGATTCAGAAAAAGAGGTAGCTGCAACCGTAGAGTCATCCCAGATCTCAATGTAATGCGAAATAGGACCATTGTTTGTATTATCATCATCATCACCAAGCATCAGGGAAAGGGTATCTATTCCCAAACTCCCACCAATTTGATATGGAACCTGAACAACTGAGGTATCACCGGGGTTCAGTGTTATATATACCACTACTGTTTCAGTTGGAACAAGACCATTTTCGGAGCTAACGATAAAGATTACAGAATCCTCAGCAACACTACCAGCATTTGAAATTTGGACATTTAGCGTATCATAAACCCCTACCTTTAAAAGAGGTAAAGCTCTTGAGTCAATCGAAAGAAGTGCAATGTCACCAGGACTCTTCTCGGTCATTTCCACCGAACCGGCATCTACATTCATGGCAAACACATCGGAGTTGCCCTTCTGAATGTCGAATGGAGATGCGGTAGAGCCACCATCAACCCGAAGGACATACCCTGCAGGTATTGGTGGCACATCTTCCACCTTTGCCTTCTGGGCCCAGACCATCCCCAGAAGGATAGATGCAAGGAGTATACGTTTAAGCATAAAAACCTCCTGTGTGAAAAAAGTATAATCTAAAATCCGATGTCTGTCAAGTATTCATAACATATTCTCCTGCAAACATTTGGAATAAATAGCAAAAACAAAAGATAGTGGGGTGAAATTAAAAATCTTATCTTTTCAGATAAACAAGATTCTCTACATGAAACGTCTGAGGGAACATGTCAAAGGGCTGAATGAACTCAATTTTGTAGCCTACATCCACCATTTTTTTTAAATCTCGGGCGAGGGTTGCAGGATTGCAGGAAAAGTAGAGAATGTGCGGAGGCTTTGAATTGGCAAGGAAATCTACTATACCATCGCCTACACCCCTCCGTGGAGGATCTAAAATCAAAACATCAACCTTACCCAAAGTCGGCAAAAGTCCCTCCGCATCCCCGTTTATAATCTCAACATTAGGTTTGTTATTAACAACGATATTTCTTTGGGCACAACTTACAGATTCGGGGGAAATCTCAAGGGCATAAACCTTTCTCGCAAACTTTGCTGATGCAATAGCAAAAAGACCAACCCCCGAATAGGCGTCAGCTATCACATCCACCTCCCCGATTCCCTGCATAACACCATCAAGGGCATCCACCATCTTCTCCGCAATCCAAGTGTTTACCTGGAAAAAAGAGGTTGCAGAAATAACAAAAGTGTAATTTTTTATCTTTTCGTGGTACAGACTGGTTCCTACGAGGGTCCTATTTTCCCTGCCAAAGATAGTATTTCCCTTTTCAGGGTTGATGTTTTCCACCACCCCCAGCACGTTACGCCCCATCTTTGCTAAATCAATTGCGGTACTCTTATGGAGATACTCTCCCTTGGATACAATAACGATAAGGGTTTCCTGTGTCCTCTCTGAACCCCTTAGGGTAAAATTCCTTATAAATCCGGTATGCTTAACCTCATCATAAATGGAAAGACCCTTCTTCCCTATATAACTTTTTGCCTTTTTAAAGATCTCATTGAATTGAGGTAGGTGCAGAGGGCATTCATTTACATCTATGATGTAATGAGTATCCTGCTTGTAGAATCCCATGATCACCGAGCTGTAGGAAATCCTTTTTAGAGGGAAATGGACTTTGTTCCTGTAATTGAAAGGCCTTGGAGAAGGTACTGTATCCAGAACCTCTACTTCATTAATTCCTGCCAGGTGGCTTAGCGCATCTATTACCAATTCTTTTTTCAATTCTGGCTGATATCGGTAATCAATCATCTGCCACTGACACCCACCGCACTTTCCAAAATAGGGGCATCGGGGGACTGTCCTTAAAGGACTGGGTGTTATGACTTTCCTAATGGCACCTATCCAGTAATCCTTTTTCTTCTTCACTACCTTGATTTCCACCACGTCATCCTTAACGCCGTAAGGGACCATAACCTTTATACCCTGCCCCAGCCGTCCGAGGGACAGTCCCTCGCTAATCATTTTCTCTATATGGACAATGTAGGTTCCTGACATTTTACTGGGAAACGGAACTCAAAAATTCTTGAATAATCTTCATTCCAAGGTCTTCAGAAACCCTTTTAAGGCCATCTTCCTCCCTTTCACTATAGGCATAAGTCCCCCAAGCGGAAACCAATTTATCCTCGAGCATAACTTTCCCCTCCTTCGTTCTGGCAATTCTCAAATATCCCATAACTATGATCCGATAACTCAAAACCGTCCCATCAGGATTGTATTGGTAAGGTTCAACCTTATAGCCTGAAATAGTGAATTTAACTGTATACTCTGAATTTGCCTTAGACACAACATTAAAACGCAGATCAGAATCAAAGTTTTCTGTAACCCAGCGGGTGAAATCAATCTCAATCCCTGCTTTCTCGGAAGTGTTTTCAAAATTTTCCACATAAATATCATAGGCCTTTTCTGCTGTAAATCCTTTAAAACTGTATATACAACCCCCAAGGAGTATAACAAGAAACCACAGCACAATTGATAAGATTTTCATTTAGCGTTATTTTAAAGGATTCTCTTTGAAACACACAAATAACATACTCTCATTAAGAAGCAAACTGCGGAAAAAGAATGTTGCAGGAATTAAGTACCACCTTACGTTATAATATAACAGTGAAAAAGGTCCTCGTCCTTACATTAATTCTTGAATTTTCCCTGATTGTTATAATTCTTTTTTTGAGTGACAAATTCGACACCATAAAGACGTCCTACCGTAAATTGGGAGCCTTTTCTGGAAACTTCCCGTCATCAGAGCCAAGCTGGAGCGCAGACAAGAACTGGGAAGGATACATTTTTAAAGAAGGTTTAAGGCTGTTCTTTCATTCCCACGAAAATCCTGTTAAAAACCTGGAAGACATAAGATTCCACAATTTCAAAGGAAACAGGCTGGTCATCGATTACGCCCCCCTCGGAGACTCTGCCTTTATAGCTTTAAAACCAGCGAGGAAAGGATATGTTGTAACTTCAGTAATTGCCCTGGATACCCTCGTACTGTGGATTGATATGGTCTCAAGGGGCAGTACTCTCGATACCAAGTTCCAGTACTTCATCAGCTTTCTTGAAACCCTTAGATATAATGACAAATATGTAGCACGGTCAGAGTTTTCCCATGCCATCTCCACCTTCAGAAAAAGAATTTCGCCACTAATTATGCAGAGCAAAAAGACCTTTTTTGTCTTCATTCTTGGAATGCTCATTTTTGCAAATCTCCTCACTTTTTTACCACTTTTCTGGGGCGGTACATGTCCAAAGATTCCGGAAAGCGACTGGGAGATAATAACGCCCGGTGTAATGGTTTATGAAAAACTGCCCATGGGACAGAAATCCTACTCTGCCTGCCTTGTAAAGCGAGGAAATGAAATATTGATACTGGTCTTCCGAAAAGTCAGGAAGATTCTGAATATTGATGAGGCCAGAAATAATCTCAAATTTCGCGGAAAGACTTTGATCATAGGAGATTCTTTACGTATCGAATTGCCCGATGAGGAAACCCTTACCAGGTGGCAAACTATTTTTTAGAGCCTTGAATTTATTGAAAAAACGCCCAGATTAAACTAATATATCAATATGACATTGAAAATTGTTATTATAGCTTTTGTTTTAATTTTCCTCTTTGTCCTTTTTGCCTACAACACTCTGGTGAAATGGCGAATGAGGGTCAAAGAGGCCTTTTCTCAACTGGACGTTCAACTAAAAAGGAGACACGACCTTATTCCCAATCTCGTTGAGACGGTAAAAGGATACATGAAACACGAGAGAGAACTCCTGGAAAGGATAACAGAACTTAGAAGCAGGGCAATAAAGGCCAGTGACTTTAAGGAGAAAGGGGAAGTTGAAGGCTCACTTACTGGTAGCATTAAAAAACTCCTTGTCCTTGTGGAAAACTACCCAGACCTAAAAGCCTCAGAAAACTTCAAAATTTTGCAGGAAGAAATCACAAGCACCGAAAACCGAATTGCCTACGCAAGACAATTCTTCAACGACACTGTGAGGCACTATAACACCCTATGTCAGGTTTTCCCGACTAATATAATCGCAAATTTATTTGGTTTCAAACCTGCTGAATTTTTAGAATTTCCTGAGGAGAGGGGAACCGTCGAGATTAAATTTTAAGGGGGGTCAAAAAATGAGTGCTCTTGATTTCATGAAAATAGCCTCAAGAAATAAGAGACGAACATTTCTGTTGTTTCTTACTCTCGTTGCAATACTATACTTTATCGGGAGGTTTCTTGATCACACTTTTAATGGTGGTGGGTTTTACACCCTGCTTGCCCTCACTATTGCTCTCATTCAAAGCCTCATTTCCTACTACGTAGGAGATAAGATTGTTCTTGCTTCGGTGAGGGCAAGGGAACCAAATCTATCCGATTACGAGGAGAGACAATTCGTAAATGTCGTTCAGGAACTGAGTATAGCAGCGGGAATTCCAACTCCAAAATGCTACGTGATGGATGACCCATCACCCAATGCCTTTGCAACCGGTAGAGACCCTAAACACGCTTCCGTATGCGCTACCACTGGACTCCTTAAACTTCTAAACCGTGAAGAGCTGGAAGGCGTTATTGGTCACGAGTTATCCCATATAAAAAACAGAGATATTCTCACCATGACAATGGTGGCGGTAATGGTCGGAGCCATCGTTATTATCGCTGATCTTCTCCGATTTCAGCTATACTTCGGAGGTGCAAGGAGAAGAAGGGACAGGGAAGGTGGCGAACTTATTGCACTCCTTATACTATTCTTAATCGTTATCTTTGCCTCTATAATCGGAAGGTTAATGTCTCTTGCCATTTCGCGTGCCCGAGAATACATGGCCGACGCGGGATCCGTTGCCATAACAAGGAATCCTTTAGCCCTTGCATCAGCTCTGGAAAAAATTGCCAACTATTCAAGACCAATGCAGGTAAGCGACGCAGTATCCCATCTTTTCATAAGTGATCCCAAAAAGAGAGCAATTTCAGAAAAGGACTCTCTCTGGGCAAATCTGTGGAGCACCCATCCTCCAATTAGGAAAAGAATTGCCATCCTAAAGCAGATGGCGGGGCTTTTTGTGTAGGATGAGCCAAGAATAATGGTTTTAGAGTCACATTAGGTTTAACAAGGAGGTTAAAAGTGAAAGTCTTATTATACTTACTCATTTCTCAGCCTTACCTTCCATCCATCCACCAAATTGAATATTACGCCCACTTAGATAAAGCAGTCTTTTCACCTCTCAGCGATACCCCTATTGCGGTCGAGCCCCTTCAAGAATCAAAGGGTCTTAGACACATTTTCTACGGATACTGCCCTTACTGGATAGACACCCTTAACTACGACTATTTAGACTTTTCCCTAATTACCCACGTAGCCTACTTTTCAGTGAGCATTGATACCAATGGTGACGTTGTGAGTTTCCCTTACTCTGATCGCTTCATCACACTGATAAACCGGGCACACAAGCGAGGAGTAAGGGTCCACATCACTTTCAACATTTTTGGGAATAGTTCTGTATCAAACTTTCTGAACAACGCAGGTGCCCGGCTCAACGCCATAAACAATATCGTCCAATTTGTTGAAAACTATAACATTGAAGGTGTAAATATAGATTTTGAGTATGTAACCCAAACCGTCAAGGATAGCTTTTCCCGTTTCATCAACGACCTTTATTACGCTCTTCAAAACAGTACTTCAAGAAGAAAAGACCTATTTATTGCAATGCCAGCGGTTCCCGAATGGTACCCCGGATACGATTACACCTACCTCTCTACCCACAGTGATGGCCTTTTCATAATGGGGTATGACTTTCATTATCGAGGTTCAACTTATGCGGGGCCCGTGGCACCAGCCATACCTTCTTCCGTCTGGGGACAGTATTGTATCGCAAAAACCATTGGGAGCTACAAGGCTCGATGCTCTCCTTCAAAACTCATTCTCGGCATGCCCTACTATGGCTATCGCTGGCCAACCGAATCGGAAAACATCAACAGCCCCACTACAGACTCAGGATCCGCTGTTTTTGCCTATACTGCCATGCAAGAAGCAAACACCATCGGCAGGCTCTGGGATTCCAATTCCCCTACTCCTTGGTACCGCTACGTTTATGACTCCAATTGGTATCAGGTCTGGTACGAGGACACTGCCTCGATCCGAGTAAAGATACGAATAGCCAGAGACAGCTCCATTAAAGGCATGGGGTGTTGGGCTCTAACATATGATAATGGAATCTTCAACAACATCATCAGGGAAGAGCTAAATATACCAGCAACACAAGAACATTTTGTAGTCAAAGTTATAACTCAGGAACTCGATATACAGGAAGGTCCTTCAACTAATTATCCCGTGATCACCACTGCAACCTATGGGAGTAAATTCGTTGCCTTTCAATACGAAGGAAACTGGTATAAGATATACTTTCCCTCAGCAAGTGGCGGATATTACGGATACATTTACGGGGGAGATGGAATTAATGAAAAAAATTTAGAAGGTTCTTCAGGGGATACCATCGCCGTTTGTACCGCTGACCTTTTAAATGTGCGGAAGGGCCCTTCTACATCTGATTCAATTATTACACAAATTACCAGAGGTCAGGCTTTTGTTTTAGATTCCATAGCCAGTGGATGGGGAAGGATTTACCTTCCAGATTTGCAGGGCAATACAAAGGGATGGATATCTCTCAGTTACGCAACATTATTTAGCAACCTGGAAGACTACAATCCATTAACAGGCGAACTTCTTGAGGTGATCTATCCAGACTCAACTCTTGCCCCCTTTGATACCTTTACCCTCCGACTAAAGATTAAAAATCTTTCTTACTCCCCCTTCGATTCACTGACCCAACTCGTAAGCTCCTTGGACGTTTCTAACTTCTATTATTCTGATTATTGGGTAAATCAGAAAAGAGCAAAGCCCCTTGGCCATTTTGGCCTCCCAAACCAGACCTTTTACTTTGACTTCAAAATGAGAGTTTCCAGAGAAGAAGAAGGACCTTTGAGTGAAACCTTTTACCTTGTAAGAGGCAACGACACGATTCTGGGTCCCATTTTGATCAACGTCACACTCCCCGTGGAAGAGGAAAGGCCTTCATCTATCCTTAGCCTTAGTGGAAAATCTTTAAGGGTAACTGGAATCGGCCCTGATTTAGCAATTCTTGAGATTTTTGACACCATAGGGCGAAGAGTTGTTCAAAAAGAAATAACCGACGGTTTTGAGGTAGATTTGTGTCTTACACGAGGCGTTTATTTTGCTGTGCTTAAAAAACACAATAAAATTTTGCTGGTTAAAAAATTTGCTGTCTTATATTAAGGGAGGACAGAGATGGAAAAAAATAGAGAGAAATTCTTGGAAACCCTCGTAAATGCCATGAGTCCATCGGGTTTCGAGGAAGAGGCAGTGAAAGTTTGGGTGGAAAGAGCAAAACCTTATGCAGACAAAGTCTATACCGATTATCACGGTAATGCCATCGCGGTCATAAACGAAGGTAAAGAGCCAAGAATAATGCTGGCCGGACACATTGATGAAATTGGTTATATGATAACCTACGTAGATGAACAGGGTTACCTTTACTTCAATACCATAGGTGGGGTTGACCCTCAGATTGCTCAAGGTCAGAGGGTCTGGATCAAGGGGAAGGATGGTTCAAGGATTCTCGGTGTAATAGGAAAAAAAGCCATCCACCTACTGGATGAAGAAGAAAGAAAAAGAGTGCCAAAATTTAAAGAAATGTGGATTGACATAGGGGCGAGAAATAAGGACGAAGCTCTTGAAAAAATTGATATTGGGACATGCGCCGTAAATGCCCAATCCTACGAAAGACTTTACAATAACAACGTCGTTGCAAGGGGCTTTGATGACAGGGTGGGTGCCTTCATTGTCCTTGAGGCTTTAATTGAACTCTCCAAGGTAAAAGATAAACTAAATGCTTCTATTTATGCGGTTGCAACGGTTCAGGAAGAAATAGGCCTCAGGGGAGCCCACACCAGTGCCTTTGGAATAGATCCTCATGTTGGAATTGCCGTCGATGTAACCCATACAGCCGATCAACCTGGTGTGGAGAAAAAGGTCATTGGCGATATAAAACTGGGTGGTGGCCCCGTCATTGCAAGAGGGCCAAACATTAGTCCAAAAGTATTTGAAAAGCTTGTTGCGACAGCTAAGGAGTTAAACTTACCTTATCAAGTTGAACCTGCTCCAAGGGCCACGGGGACCGACGCCAATGCCATTCAGCTAACAAGGTCAGGGGTAGCTACAGGCCTTGTATCGGTACCCAACCGTTACATGCACACCCCCTGTGAAATTGTAAACCTCGAGGACCTTGACAACATAATAAAACTCCTCGCAGGATTCTGTGAGAGGGTAAAGAGCAAGGAAGAGTTTATACTCTATCAGATTTAAAACCCCATGAAAAAATTTACGATAGCCGACTTCTTTAGATTGAAAGAGCAAAAAGAACCCATCGTAATGGTGACAGCCTATGATTACGTTTCAGCAAGGATGGCCGACGAGGCTGGCGTAGACGCCATCCTCGTCGGTGATTCCCTTTCCATGGTGATTCAGGGGAACGAGAATACCCTCTCTTGCAACATAGAAGATGTAATATACCATACTAAAATTGTGAAAAGAGGGGTCAAAAATGCCTTTCTTATCGCTGACATGCCCTTCCTCTCATACCAGATAAGTGAGCCTGAAGCTATAAAAAATGCTGGACTTCTTATTAAAGCGGGAGCGGAAGCTGTCAAAATAGAAGGGGGAAGGGAAGTAGCAGATCTCGTAAAGAAATTAACTGATTACGGTATACCTGTTATGGGCCATCTGGGGATGACCCCTCAGCATGTCCACTCCTACGGGGGTTATAAATTACAGGCAAAAACGGAAAGAGATATTGAGCGCCTTCTTGAAGACGCCAAAATTTTAGAAGAATTGGGTGTGTTTTCAATCGTTTTAGAAATGGTTCCCGCGGAAGTGGCTGAAAGTGTTACAAAATCCGTAAAAGTTCCAACTATTGGAATTGGTGCGGGTCCCTACTGTGATGGGCAGGTCCTCGTCTTCCACGATCTACTTGGCCTTTATCCCGATTTCAGACCATCCTTTGCAAAGGCTTACAAAGAACTATATAAAGAAGGTGTTGAAGGGTTAAAGGCCTTCCGGGAAGAGGTTAAAACGAAAAAATTTCCCGATGAGAAGCATTTCTTTAAGTTAAAGAGGGCAAATTGATGGAAGTTTTAAAAAATCCTGATGAAGTTCTAAAAATTTCTCAGAGACTAAGAAAAGAAGGAAAAAGGATTGGATTCGTGCCCACCATGGGGTACCTCCATGAGGGGCATCTATCGCTGGTCAAAAAATCAAAAGAAGAGTGCGATGTCACTTTTGTTTCAATCTTTGTAAATCCAATACAGTTTGGTCCCGGTGAGGACTACGAAAGATATCCGAGAGATGAAAAGAGAGACCTCAGCCTTTTAGAGCAAGAGGGGGTAGATTATGTTTTTATCCCGGATGTAAAGGAGATGTATCCCGAAGATTTCTCAACTTTTGTTGAAGAAACGGAATTATCAAGGTATCTCTGTGGAGCTAAAAGGCCGGGGCATTTCAAGGGTGTTTGCACCGTCGTGACAAAACTCTTTAATATCGTGATGCCCGACAGGGCCTACTTTGGGAAAAAAGACTATCAGCAATTTAGAATCATTGAGCGCATGGTTAGAGATTTAAACATGGCGGTCGAAATCGTTCCCTGCCCCATTGTAAGAGAACCTGACGGCCTTGCGATGAGTTCGAGAAATGTCTATCTTACCCCCGAAGAGAGAAAAGACGCTCTCTGTCTTTACAATTCTCTTCAACTGGCATCACAAATGATAAAAAATGGGGAGCGAAACCCCGAAAAAATAAAGGCAGAAATGGAAAAATTTATCCTTCAGCACAAATCGGTAAAAAAGATCGATTACATAGAAATTGTGGATAAATACACCTTAACCCCTGTTCATGAACTGAGGGGGAGGGAGCTTATTGCCCTTGCAGTTTTCGTCGGGAAGGCCAGACTCATCGATAACATTGAAACCTCGGAAATTTTGCCTGAATGGAGCAATCAATAAAAGTATAATTTTCTACTATGACCTCAATTCAACTTGATAGCGGAATCCGATTCTATTAAGCTTCGTCTACGCAGTCACTATAGCTATCCGGAATAACCGGAAGCCTGCTGACTACATATACCTTTACTAAAAACCTATCCCTCGCTTTAAAGGCTCATTAAACAATGTTCAGTTCCAGTGCTCTTTTTTATACCTTTCAAGAACACTTAACACGTAATCAATATCATCCGGCGTATGGTCCGCATTGATCTGGAATCTAATGGTTTCATCACCCTTTGGAACAACGGGATAGTTTAGTCCTGTGGCAAGAATCCCATTATCAATGAGGTATTTTACAATATCAGAAGTTCTCCAGGTATCCCTTACAAGGAGAGGCACTATTGGATGTTCACTGACAATCGTTTCGTAGCCAAGTTTCAAGAGGCCGTTTCTAAAACGATTAGCCAGATCCCTAAGATATTTTAATCTTTCTCTACCCCTTGGACTGTCAAGGATTTCAAGGACTTTAAGAACACAAGCCGCTTCAGCAGGGGTAATAGGATTGGAGTAGATATAGGTGATTGCTTTCTCCCTTAAATAGGTTATAACTGTTTCATTGGAAACGACATAACCGCCATTCACGCCGTAAGCCTTACCCATGGTTCCAATAAGAAGGTCTGCCTTGCCACCCGTTACCTCTTCTGTGCCCCTACCTGTCTCTCCGAAAGCACCGACACCGTGAGAATCATCAACGATAGTAAAAATGTTCTCCTCAAACTCTTTGTCATATTTTTCTGCTATTCTCTGGATCTCTTTAAGGTCTGCGTAATCACCTCTCATGCTGAAAACACCATCGGTAACCACGATCACTCTCTTTGCCTTTCCCACGGCGTCCTTAACTTTCTCTTCAAGGTCTTTCATGTCAAGATGTTTGTAAATAACCTTATCCTTTGGCCTCGAAAGCCTTATGGCATTTATAATACAGTTGTGGTTCAATTCGTCGCTTATAATTATGGTCTCTGGTGTGGTAAGAGAAGAAATCACACCGATTACCGTAACGTAGGCAGCGCTGTAGATCATTGCATCTTCCCGCCCATGGAACTTAGCCAACTTTTTTTCCAGCTCCCTATGCGGGGCATATGTCCCACTTATAAACCTGACTGCTCCGGGACCAACTCCAAATTTTCTCGCTGTTTCCTCCTCAACCTTAATAATCTCCTCTTCAAACTGCATTCCAAGGTAGGAGTTGGAGTTCATCCTGATGAATTCTTTATCACCAAACCCCTTTAAATAAAATCTGGGACCTTTGCCATTTTCTGGCATCTTAACCCCAACGATGATGAACTCTTTGCCCTTCGCACGTCCTTCATTCTTGAGCTGTTCTAATTCATTACTTAACACCCTGGTTAATCTATCAAGAGCCATAATGCCCTCCTTATTTCTTTAAAAGTTTAACACTTAGTTTCTCAATCATATCTTTAACCATCGCAGAAAAATCATAATCGGGTTTCCAACCCCACTCCTCTCTTGCACAGGAGTCATCAAGACTGTCAGGCCACGAATCCGCAATGGACTGCCGAACAGGGTCAACCTCATATTCGATAATAAAGTCCGGGATATGTTTCTTTATTTCGTTAGCGAGCATCTCAGGATCGAAACTGAAGGCGGTGACGTTAAAAGCGTTCCTGTGTTTCAATTTTGAAGAGTCCGCCTCCATCAACTGCACTGCTGCCTTCAGCGCATCAGGCATATACATCATATCCAACATTGTACCGGGCTTCAAGAAGCAAACATACCTTTTCTTGAGGATCGCTTCATAAAAAATCTCCACAGCGTAATCCGTTGTCCCTCCACCAGGAGGGGTAACGTACGATATGATGCCCGGATACCTCACACCCCTCGTATCTACGCCATACTTTAACCAGTAGTAATCGGCCAAGAGTTCTCCTGCAACTTTCGTTATCCCATACATAGAAGTTGGTCTTTGAATGGTATCCTGCGGTGTTTTAACCTTCGGCGTATTTGGCCCAAAAGCAGCAATGGAACTGGGAATAAATACTGCGAGTTTAAATTCTCTTGCTACTTCAAGGACATTGTATAGACCATTTATGTTAATATCCCATGCAAGCTGTGGGTTCTTCTCACCTGCAGCGGAAAGGATTGCTGCAAGGTGATAAACTGTATCCACGTCGTATTTTTTAACTTTTTCCGCTAAGGCTTTGGCATCTCTGACATCCACGTAATCTGAAGGCCCAGAATTCACAATTTCTTCAGGCAATGGTTTGGAATGACCGCAGGCAACCACATTGTCATTACCGTAGATGTTCCTCAAAAACGGAACGAGTTCCGAACCAATCTGTCCTGCCGCACCTGTAACTAAAATTCTTTTTGCCATTTAAAACCTCCTCTTAAGCAAATCTACTTTTTTAAAAGCAGCGATGCGTCCTTTTCCAGAATGTTTAAAAGTTCGAGCATATTATTTATAACGAAATCTGCCCCACTTCTTTTCAGGTCCTCTACAGTGTAGATGCTTGTCGCAACTCCAACGGTTTTAAAGCCCGCTTTTTTCCCAGCCTCTACATCAAGAGGTGTATCACCAACCACATAAACACTGGAAGGAACTTCCACCGCACATTCAACACATCTTTCGTACGCTTTTTTCACAATCTGCCATCTTTCCCTGTGATCAGAGCCAAATCCACCACACAAGAAATATTTATTAAGATCGCCCCTCTCCAGTTTTATCCTTGCGCCCTTTTCAATATTACCCGTAGCAAGGCCAAGAAAGAATCCCTTTGAAGTATGAAGGGCATCAAGAGTTTCAACCACTCCCTCAAGGACTTTGTATTTTTCTGCTTTCCAAACCTCTTTCCTCAAGTAAAAAAGGTAAGTTTCAAGGATTTGCTGAATCTCTTCCTCATCCGGTACTCTATGAAGCTTTTTTCTGAAAATCTCTTCGACTATTGCCACATCGGTTTGCCCATGCGGATTAACAACAGACATTGCTTCATCAATTCCGTATTTCTCTTTAAAGGCAAGGTTTAAGGCTCTTGCACCTGCACCCCCAGAGTGTATAAGGGTACCGTCAATATCGAAAAGAATAAAAATCATCCCTTAGATTTCTTTGTTATGCCCCTCAGTGGAGAGGGGGCCTTAATATAATCGGTAAAGGCTTCTGGAGCATTTTGTAAAACTTCAATTTTAGGTAAAGAAGGCCCCGGGATATCCTTCCGCATCCTGAGACTGAAATTTTCATGGGGATAATAAAGAGGCTCAGCTCCTTCAGTATCAACCTCCTTTAGTTTTTCAACCATACTTAGAACTTTCCTAAAGTGTTCCGTCAATGCCTTCTCTCCCTCCTCATCGAGCTGAAGCTTTGCAAGATGCAAAACCCTTTTCACGACATCCTTCATAACTCAACCATCCTCAAGGTCCGAAAGCGAAAAAATTTTTGAATTGGGCTTAACATACTTATCCTTTAACACTATTCCAGGTCCTATAACCGAATTATCACCAATTTCAGTTTTGCCAAGAAGTGCAACAAAAGGATACAATGTGACATCCCTCCCAATTTTTACCTCTGCCTCAATATAAACCTTATCGGGGTCAACCATCGAAACGCCGTGTTCTAACATACGGTTTATAATTCTCTTAAGCATGATCCGATTCGCAAGCCCCAGTTGTTCTCTTGTGTTAACTCCGAGAATCTCCTCCCAATTATCTATCCGGTGGGCGAAGACATTACCCATCCTTCTCTGCAAGATTTCTATAATGTCGGTCAAGTAATATTCTCCCTGCCGATTATCAGGTCTTAATTCGTGGATATACTGAAACAAAACGGGAATGTAAAAAACGTACATTCCCGAATTCACCTCTTTAATCGCCTTTTCTTCGGGAAATGCGTCAGCTTCCTCCACAATCATCAGAATTCTATCACCAACCGACCTTACTATTCGTCCATAACCAGTTGGGTCTGGAACCTCAGCGGTTAAAACCGTTGCGTAAGCCCCACGGGACCTATGAAACCCAACCAACTCCTTAGCTGTCTCCTCTGTAAGTAAGGGTGCATCACCCGGTATAACGAAAAGGTCAGCATCTTCGTTCCCGATGTGCTTCTCCAATCTCTTTACCGCATCTCCTGTCCCCTTGGGTTCCTCCTGAACTACAATCTCCACAGATTCATCCTTTAAAAAATCCACGATCTGGTCCATGTAAGGACCACCAACTACGACAAAAATTTTTTCTGGATTTAAACTCTTTGCAACCCTGAGGGGAAAAAAGAGAAGAGGTTTACCAGCGACTTCGTGAAGAACTTTGGTCCGGTTTGAGTTCATTCTCTTCGCCTTACCCGCCGCAAGAATTGCAACGTACAACTTCCTCTCTTCGCCTCGCCTCATAACGCTACCTTTTTAATAAAATCAAAAATCACATCAGGCTCAAAAAGTTCACAATCATAGCGATTTAATGGAACGACCTTCTCAGAACCAAGAATTTCCGTAATAACATGAACATACTGCCCCATGTTCATCTCGGGCACCACTACTACCTTTGCTCTCTCTCTTAACGAAGTTACGGACCTCACCGGTTCTGGCCAAAGGATTTTGGGTCTCAAGAGTCCCGCTTTTATTCCCTCACCATTTAACCTATCAACGACCTCTTTAACAGCTCTTGAAACTATACCGTAAGCGACAAAAAAGACGTCTCCTTCCTCTTCACCGTAAAATTCAACGAAAGATTCTGACATCTCGGAGGCTTTTTCCATTTTTGCTCTAAACCTATCAAGCTTCCATTTCATAAGCTCATTTTTATTCGTCGGAAATCCATCAGCACTGTGAAATAAACCGGTAATGTGATACCTCTTTCCTTCGCCAAAAGGCAAAAGGTAAAATCCAGTCTCCTGCCCATCCATAAATGGCAGAAAATCTTTCGGATCAACCTTGGCCAATTTCGCCTCTTTAACACTATCAGGAATGTTTACTTTCTCCCTCATGTGGGAAGTAATTTCGTCAGTAAGAAGTACTACCGGAACTCTTAAAAATTCAGAAATATTAACTCCTTCCACAACAAGATCAAAAACCTCCTGAACCGAGGCAGGAGCAAGAACGACTACAGGATGATCGCCATGAGTTCCCCATCTCGACTGCATTACATCACCCTGCATCGGCATAGTAGGAGCACCGGTTGATGGACCTCCTCTCATAGAATTCACAATCAACACAGGAACCTCTGCCATAGCAGCGAAGCCAAGGTGTTCTTGCATCAAAGAAAAACCTGGACCACTGGTGGCAGTCATTGCTTTCAATCCGCCAAGCCTTGCTCCGATACAGGCTGCAAGACTTGCAATCTCGTCTTCAAACTGTATAAAGACACCGCCAACCTTGGGTAACTCTCTCGCCATTACCTCGGCAATTTCCGATGACGGTGTTATAGGATACCCTCCGTAAAATCTTACTCCTGCTTTAATTGCTCCGATCGCAGCAGCTTCATTACCCTGAAGTAACTCTATGGCCATTATAAATAACCCTCCTCTACCGAAAGGCCAAGGACATCAGTTAAAACGAGTACAGCCCTATCCACGAGTTCTTCTCTAATAACGATGGAAATGGAATCCACAGAGGTCCCTATCATTTCAATATTCACACCAGCCTCGGCCAGTAGATTGAAAATCTTCGCTGCAACCCCCGGGGTCCTTGAAATCTCTCTAGTACCGTAGAAGACCAGTAAAGCGACCTTGGGATCATAGGCGATTCCCGTGGCGTCAGAGATTTCAATTAATTCATCCTCCATTTCCTGTATCTGAGGCAATTGACTTTCAAGAATGAGAAAAGCAATATCCGATCTTCCTTTACTGGAAGGGCCTGAAACGATAAGTTCTACATTTATCCCATTAGATGCAAGTTTCTCAAAAATTTCGGCTGCAATTCCAGGTTTGTCCTTTACTGCTCTCAATATAACCTTTACCACTTTCCTGTTCACCCAAAGTTCTTCAATCGGAAATGCCATCTTTACCTCCTCAAAATCTCGTTTACGAGTGTTACATAATTATCTATATCGGAAGCAGAAAGTTTTTCTGTCGTTGCAATGCTCATCCATTTTTCAGGGTAGCCAAATTGCGAAAGGGCCACTCCTGCAAGGATGCCCTTTTCCAGTGCTCTTTCTATAACCTTTTCGGCTTCTATGGGCAGTTCGACAACAAACTCGTTGAATATGGGTCCACTGAATACCCTTTTAACTGGGGTTTCCTTAACCAGTCTGTCAAGAAGATAGTGGGCTCTAACTGTATTTTGGAAGGCAATCTCCTTAATTCCATTTTTACCAAGAAGACTCAAGTATATAAGAGCCATAAGGGCACAGAGGTTTTGATTACTGCATATATTAGAAGTAGCCTTCTCCCGTCTAATATGTTGCTCTCTGGTCTGTAAAGTCATTACAAATCCCCGTTTCCCTTCCAGATCCCTTGTTTCCCCGATTATTCTTCCGGGCATTTGCCGAATGTGTTCCATCCTGGCAGAAAATAGCCCGAGATAAGGCCCACCAAAGGAAAGAGGGATGCCGAGAGGCTGACCTTCCCCAACGGCAATATCAGCACCATGCTCTCCAGGAGGTGCAAGAAGACCCAGAGAAATAGGATTGTAAACAGAAATTAAAAGGGCTCCTTTTTCATCAAGTATCTTTCTTATTTCAAAGCCGTCCTCAACCACACCAAAGAAATTAGGTGTTTGAAAGGCAAAGGTGGCAGTATTTTCGTCCAACTTTGATCTTAAATCGGCGAGGTCCACCTGTCCTGTTGCACTATCGTACTTAACCCCCTCAAGGGACACCCCTTCAAGGTTTACATAAGTCTTAACCACCGCCAAGTAGTTAGGATGTATACTTTCTGCATAAAGGACCTTCTTCCTTTCCGGTTTCAACCTTAATGCCATGAGAATGGCCTCTGCAAGAGCGGTGGCACCATCATACATAGAAGCATTGGTCACTTCCATTTTCGTCAGTTCGCAAATTACCGATTGGTACTCAAAAATTGCCTGCAATGTCCCTTGAGAAACTTCTGCCTGGTAAGGTGTATAAGCGGTGTAGAACTCTGACCTTGATATAATAAAAGGTATCACTTTGGGTACGTAATGGTCATAGGCCCCAGCACCCGCAAAAATTTTAAGGTTATGAAGATTCTCGTTTGATAAAGCCTCCAGCAACTCAACAGCTTCTTCCTCAGAAATTGCAGAAGGTATATTCAATTCGCCTTTGTAAAAGTATTCCTCGGGAATATCTTTAAGTAATTCCCTGTACGATTTCACTCCAAGAAAGTTAAACATCTCCTCCCTGTCTTTATCAGTCAGAGGGAGGAATGGATGACCCATAACTATTCCTCCGCGATAAGTTTCTTATATTCCTCGGCACTGAGGCATTCTTTTAATTCTTCGGGATTGCTCATCTTAATCTTACAAATCCAACCTTCTCCATAAGGGTCCTTATTTACAAGCGATGGTTCGTCTTTTAGTTTTTCATTTACTTCAATGATCTCTCCGGATACAGGGGTATAGACACTGGCAACAGTTTTTACAGCCTCAACCGATGCTATCTCTTCTCCCTTATTAACCTGTTTTCCCACGGGGGGGAGCTCCACATAAACAACATCCGAAAGCTCTGACTGGGCATAATCCGTAATACCAATAACTGCAAGGTTATCACCCTCTACCCTAACCCATTCATGTTCGCGAGTATATTTCAAATCGTCGGGTACCAACATTTATATACCTCCTTTCAAGTTAAGTTTTGGTATAATTTTAAATGCCTAATCTCAATCAGTCAATAAAATGGGCCTTGACTTTTCAAATTGAAGGAATTATTAATATAAATGGTGAGGGAGGTCGGGAAGTCGCATCCCTTTCTTGGGATGAGGAAAGTCCGAGCTCCAAAGGGCAGGGTGCCACCTAACAGGTGGGCGCGGTAACGCGACGGATAGGGCCACAGAAACAAGACAGCCGATGGCCCGAAAGGGCTCAGGCTAAGGTGAAACCGTGGGGTAAGAGCCCACGATGGTGTCATGCAAGTGGCACCATGGCAACCCCCACCCGGAGCAAGGTCAAGCAGGGGCGACGGAGTGGCCCGCTCCCAGTCCTCGCCTGAGGACTAAGCCCCGGGTAGACCGCTAAAATCCACCGGGGACGGTGGATTAAGAGAAATGACTTCCCTCGACAGAACTCGGCTTACAGACCTCCCTCACCCTTTTCCTTTTGAAGCTTCAAAGGTTAAGCATTATATTTTTAAAAATGTTAAACAAACGTTATTATACCCAGAAGGAAGTCGCGGAACTTTTAGGGGTAAATCCTGGTATCATATCTTATTGGGAGGAAAAACTCAGGATTTTTAGGCCTAAAAAGAGAGGGGGAAGAAAACTTTTTACTTCTTCAGACCTTAAAAAGGCTCTTCTTGTAAAGAAACTCCTTGATAGTGGGATCTCTCTGAAAGGAGTGAAAAAGAGACTGGAGGAAGAATCTGTAGAGGAATTAATGCCCGAAGTCCTTTCAGAAGTTGTTCAAGAAATTAAGGAAACCATTGATCAAACGCTCAAAGAACTGGAAGAACTGAGGAGGTACCTTGATGAAAGAATTTCTAATTGGCGTAATCCAGGGGATCACTGAATTCTTGCCAGTCTCAAGCTCAGGTCACCTCGTGTTGGCACAAAACATTCTGAGTTTAGAAAAACCCGGCATTGAGCTTGAACTTACAGTCCACCTTGCAACTCTCTTTGCAGTAGTGCTATTTTTCTGGAAAGATATCAAGAAACTTTTTGTTAGAGAAAAACTCGTGAATCATCCGATTTTCCTGCTCTTTGTAGGCTCGATACCTGCAGGTATAGCAGGCTTTTTGCTTAAAGATAAGATTGAAGCCTATTTCGAATCTATTGAATATTTGCCATACTTTTTTATACTGAACAGTGCTATCCTGCTTTCCACCCTTTTCAGAAAAGAATATAAAACCCAGAAAATTACACCTTTAACTGCCTTTATCATCGGTATTGCACAAGCTATTGCGATCCTTCCGGGTGTTTCCCGTTCGGGAAGTACCGTGAGTACTGCCCTTCTCCTCGGAATTGTTCCCCAAACAGCCTTCTCTTTCTCCTTTCTGCTTTCCATTCCTGCTATTGGCGGTGCAGTACTTTTAAGTTTAAAGGAATTCGCATTTACCAACTTAAATAGTCTAATTATACCCTTTTTTAGTGCATTCCTTACAAGCCTCGGGAGTCTGTTTGTTTTAAGAAAAATCGTTCAAATGAGAAGAATATACCTCTTTGGAATCTATACCCTCGTACTTGCGATTTTAATTCTCTTCTTCCTTCACTAAAGGCCGAAAAATCTTCACTGGCCTTGACTCGCCCGTATTATCCCAGAAATCAGTGGCCCTCACTTTAACTGTTGCGACGGAATCCTGAATCGTTTCCAATTTTATTTCCAGCGAGAAGGGAGGAATAGAGTCCACACTCACTATTTTCTCATTTATCAATAAAGCAACCTTTTTAATGGCAGATTCATCATTTATAAAAAAGTTTACGATAGTATCTGCATAAATGGTATCTCCTTCCTCGGGGAAAGTTATTTTAATCTGAGGTGGATTAACATCTGGTTTACCCGGCGGAGGGGTTTTGTATCCGCATGAAATAATGAAAAAAGCCAAAAAAGCAAAAGTTAAGCGTCTCACTTTTTTCCTTTTCTTTCCTTAAGTGCCTCTTTTAAAAACTTTTCATAATAGCCTTTATCTCTGAGGTCGTTAAACCCGTCCTTATTCTCATCCTTAAACTTTTTCTTTTCCGTCTTAATCTCAGTCTTTTTAGCCTT
>JASEFR010000015.1:39301-45862 GCA_030019025.1 bacterium | reverse complement strand
CTTATATGATACCCTTAAATACTGAAAAAGAAGGCCGAGACACAAATGGCTATTTATATACAATGGAGTGAAATATTTACTATAACAAGATTTAGAGGGTGTTATATATCTTGGATATACTGCGAGAAAACTAAGAAACGGAATGGAAGTAATAAAAGTTGTAGACCCTCCTTATGGACCATTGTTAGATGCGGAATTAATAAATGGAATTATTTATGTTGCATGGACCCAAGAGATAGGTGGTCACTTTGATGTATATTTTGACAAAATATACCTGAATGAGTTGGAATAAAAGGGGGAAGTGGTATGCGTAAAAGGGTTTCAATCTTAATGATGCCCATATCCTCGCTTGTATTTCCCACACTCATGTATGCGGATTATTAGAATGAACGTGGTCCACATTGAAACTTAGAGAACCTAAATGAAATGGTGTTATGGCTCCTGATTTTCAAATTTGCTTGCAACCAATCGGTAGAATTTTCCGCAGATCCTCAGTAACTGAAATTTTTTTATTTGCTTGAAGAGTTCCTAAATTTTATAATATAAGTATGGAAGAATACATCCAGGTTTTTACAACAACGAATGAAAAGGAAATCGCAGAAAAAATAGCAGAACACTTGGTTCAGAAAAGGCTCGCCGCGTGTGTTCAGATCCTTGGTCCAATTACAAGCCAATACTGGTGGGAAAACAAAATCACAAAGGATACAGAATACCTCATAATCGCCAAAACGAGAGCTGATCGATATCCCGAGGTAGAAGAGGCAATTAAAGAGGCCCATAACTACACAGTTCCTGAAATATTAGCAGTCCCTGTCACAGCGGGAAACCCAGACTACCTCAAATGGCTGAATGAAGAGCTCGATAAATTATAAAATGAGACAGAGTGCCTTTTTAGCTCTTTCAATTTTATTTTTTACTTCCTGCACCAAAAATTTTGCAAGGCATGATGTCAGTGAAATCTCGGCAAAAAAACTTTACAATTTAATCATTAAAAATGAAGCAATCATGATTGTGGATGTAAGAACGAACAAAGAATTCTCTGAGGGGCACATACCCCAGGCAATTAACATTGATTACTACTCTCCGAAACTCGATGCCCTGTTGTCAAACCTTCCTAAGGATAAAACGATAATATGTTATTGTTCCTATGGATTAAGAAGCAAAAACGTCGCAATAAGATTGAAAAATCAAGGCTATAAGAAGGTCTTGAGCTTGCGCGGTGGGCTCGTTGAGTGGGTTAAAAGAGGTTTTCCCATTGAAAAAGTACAGAACTAAAATTCTCCCAAAAGCCACATTAACATTCCACTATGCAGATTAAAAAAGAGCAAAACTTCAATAAACTTGCTTATATAGAAGGATGGCTATCTATAGGCTTAAATGTTCTCCTTTTTATAGCCAAATATGTTATTGGCCTTAAGATAAACTCTGTTGCCTTGCAGGCAGACGCATGGCACACTCTTTCCGATTCTCTGACTTCGATCATTCTCATCTTTGGAATATACCTTTCAGCAAAACCTGCTGACGAAGAACATCCTTTCGGCCACGGAAGGATTGAAAAGATAACCTCACTCCTTATAGGTATAATGCTCATTTTAGTGGCGATAAACTTTTTACGAGAATCCGCTGTAAGGATAACATCCAAAAAGGTAATAACTTTCACCTTTGCAAGTATTCTTATTCAAGCAATTTGTGCAGTCACAAAGCAAAGCCTTGCCCTTTTTGCCTTTTGGGCAGGAAAAAAATCAAAAATAAATGCAATTAGTGCCGATGCTTGGCACCATCAGTCAGATGCAATAACAAGTGTTTTATTCATTATTGGCGTCTTTCTCAGCAAATATATACCCTTCGTTGACGGATATCTTGGTCTACTAATATCCTTCGCAATCCTAATGACTGCCATGGATATAATTAAATCAAGTGCATCACCCCTTATCGGTGAAAAAGTACCAGAAGAGCTAATTGCAAAAGTGACAAAAGAAGTTAGCAAAGTGGATAGCAGAATAACAGGTATACATCACTTTCACATGCATAGATATGGGAACCACATCGAACTAACATTCCACATTAGGCTTCCCAGGGGGTTAAGCCTTGAGGAGGCTCATGAAATTACAAAAAAAATTGAAAATGCACTATTCAAAGAAAAAATTGAAGCAACAATACATGTAGAGCCTTATTCAGAAGGCGAAGATTTACAAAAAACTTTATAAGTAAGGAGAGGTGCTATGGTACAAAAAACTATCTGTCAGAGCTGTGGGACACCAATAGTATCCGAAGAGGAATTCGGTACAAATGCTGACGGAAGCCTGAACTACGAATATTGCAGGAAGTGTTTCCAGAATGGAAAATTCACAGAACCGCACATAACTATGGAAGAGATGATTAAAAAAGTGGCCACGGAAATGATTGAAGTAGAAAAGATTCCGCAGAAATACGCTTACAAGATAGCGCGGGAATATATTCCTGAGCTTAAGAGGTGGCGCTCAAGCTCGAAATCATAAGCAAGCAATAGCCTCTATTTCAATTAGGGCATTTTTAGGCAAGGCTTTAACAAAGATCGTAGAGCGAGCTGGATACGGCTCTGTAAAAAAGGTGCTATAAATCTCATTAACCTTTGAGAAGTCTTCAGAGTTAATGAGAAAAATGGTGGTTTTTATCACATTATTCATAGAAAGCCCAGAAGATTCAAGAATTGATTTCAAATTTTCCAGGGCCCTTTTTGTCTGAGCCTCCAAGCCTTCTTCCAGCTCACCACTATCAGGATTTATACCCAGTTGACCAGAAATGAAAAATAAACTCTTACATTCACCCCTTCTCACAAGGCTGTAAGGGCCTATAGCTTTGGGTCCCATTTATTCCTCCTTTCTTTTGTTTTAAAATTATATAACAAACATAAGGAATGATTATAACCATTGAAGGAAAACCTGCATCTGGTAAAACAACTATATGCATAAAGCTCATTGAAAAGCTCAAAAATGAAAAGACTTACAAATTGTGTGGATTTATAACCAGAGAAATTAGAGATTCAGGAGGAACAAGAATAGGATTCGAAATCGTAACGCTACAAGGAGAGCGTGCAATCCTCGCAGACATATACCAAAAAACCCCTTTTAAAGTGGGAAAATACTTCGTAAGAGTGGACAACATTGATAAAAGTGCTATAGCGGAAATCGAAAAATTTTTGAAAAATGAATGCGAGATAATTATCATCGATGAAATTGGCAAAATGGAAATGCTGTCTTCAAGATTTCAGTATGTAATGGCAAAAATACTTAACTACAACCGAGGTTTGATTATCTGTACTTTGCCCATCGTGGACTTCCACCCTCTGGTTAATGCATTCAGAATAAAATCTGACAAAAGATTCTTTTTAGAAAAAGGAAAGTTTAATTCTGAAGTAGTGGCAGAGGAAATTTTCAGAACTATCCAAAAGCAAAGAATAAAATACAAAAACTAATCAACATATAGGTACCTTTTTATCTTATTAGTAGGCGTTTTTTCAAAGGGTTCAGGGTACTCATAAAGTTCAGATAACCTCGAATAAGAAGGTAGCTGTTCATTTACCTCATCACAAATCCTCTTAAGAATCTCTTTCACAATTTTCTCCCTTTCTGATTCGGACTTTCCTTCCAGCTCTTTAACAAGTTCGTCATAGTTCAGATAAACCTTAGCTACAATTTTACCTTCCCTTTCATAAACCACAGATTCCTGAACCAGTGGATGCATATTGAGTTTCTCTTCAATATTTTCAGGATAAATATTCTCACCAGCAGCGGTTAAAATCATATTTTTTGATCGCCCTTTAATATAAATGTAATTATCCTTATCTACATAGCCAAGATCGCCAGTTTTCAACCATCCATCTTCAGTTAAAATCTCTTTTGTGAGATTCTCATTTTTATAGTAGCCTTTCATTATGTTTGGTCCCCTCAGCCATATCTCGCCCACACCGGTTCGGGGGTCAGGATCAACTATCCTAACTTCAATATCAGGGGCAACCTTCCCTGCAGATCCAAGGCGCGTTTCCGTAGGTAATGAACCACTGACCAATGGCGAGGCTTCTGTGAGGCCATATCCCATTGCATAAGGGAAGTTGATTTGCCGTAAAAACGATTCTACCTCAAGAGAAAGAGGGGCGCCACCGAGAGTTATACACCTTAATTCGCCCCCAAAAAAATCTAAGAGTGACTTCCTTATCTTGGAATAAATGAAATTTTTTACTATGGGAATTTTGGTAACGGTCTTTATTGCCCTTTTTTCTTCAAGAAACTTTTTAACCTTTGATTTATAAACCTTTTCAAGCAAAAGTGGTACAGCGGGAATGACAGTAGGTCTTACTTTTCGACAAGCCTCGTAAACCAGGGCAGGTGTAGGCTTCTTACCTATATAGTAAATACAGGCACCAACTGACAAAGAATATAAAAGCCCCAAAGTAAATTCATAGGAATGAGCTAAAGGCAGAACAGACAACACCCTATCATTCTCATTTAAATCAAAGATTCTGGCCACCTGCGTTACATTGGAAACAATGTTTTTATGGGTAAGCATAACTCCTTTGGAATTTCCAGTAGTACCCGATGTGTAAATCATAGCAGCAACGTCTTCGGGCTCGATCTCGTCGCTTATTAGTCCAATTCTTTCAGCAACTTGAACCGCAAGATTTCTGGCTTTTTCAAATATAGAAGAAATTGGGCTAACCTCAACCTCTACCGTTTCGGGAGTAAAATTATCAAGGGCAATCAAAAATCTAACCTCTCCAAGGTCATAGCCTTTAAGCCTTAAGAGGTTGACCCTACTTGCAAATAATCCAATAGATTCGGAGTGCCTGAGTATGTTGGAAATATCAGAGGGATGAAAATCCGTTAAGATAGGTACTGCAACCCCACCAAGAAAAACTGTTGAAAGATACGCAATAACCCAGTTTGGCGAATTCTCACCCAATATTGCGACTCTGGCCCCTTTCCTTACGCCGTATTCCTTTAGCTGTTGAGAAAGAGAAATTATTCTCCTCATTAGCTCGCCGTAAGTGAAAGGCTCTTCGTAGTAAAACCCCATTGCTGGTCGAGATACATGGAGTTCTACCGTCTTTTTGACAAGCTCTGGAATAGTATACTTATCTACCAACCTCCACGCATCCATATCTTCATTATATACCCTGGCGTAAAGATTTTAAAAATTTAAAAATCTATTTAAAAGAAAATAAAACCACCTCTTGACAAACCACCCCAAAGGGGTTAAACTTTTATGGTAAAAGGTGGGGAAAAGTGGAAAAAAAGAGAAACAATAGAATACATCACATTGATGAAAAAGGCCGTGTGGCTATCCCCGTAAATTTGAGGAGGGAAATGAAATACGGGGAAAAATTAGTCCTCACAAAAGGTATTGAAAAGTGCATTTATGTCTTTACCGAGGAAGAATGGAGAAAATTTGAAGAAAGAATTAGAGAATTTCCCCTATGGGACGATGAAAAAAGGAGGGCAATCAGGTACCTCTTGGGAGAATCGGAAGAAACAGAAATTGATGCCCAGGGAAGAATATTGATACCCGGAAATCTCATGTCCTATGCACACATATCAAGGGTTTGCATGTTCGTTAAAATGCCACGGTGGTTTGAGATATGGAGCCCTGAATTATATACGGAGCTTCATAAAGCAGAAGACCTTAATTTTAGGGAAATACCATTATGAAATTTCACATACCTTGTCAGCTTGAACACATTTTGGAGTTTTTGCATCTGTACCAATGCAAATTTGTGATAGATTGCACGGCTGGAGAAGGTGGACATTCAATAGCTATTGCTAAACTGGTGGGAGAAAGTGGTAAAGTAATTGCAATTGAAATAGATCCCTCTTATTTCCAAAAACTCGTAAAAAATACCGCGGCCTTTTCTAATATCACTTGCGTAAATGCGAGTTATTTAGAAATTAAAAATGTTTTAGCCAGTGTGGGGATAAGTAGAATTGATGCTATCTTGTTTGACTTTGGCCTATCATCCTATCACTTAGAGAGCTCAGGCAGAGGATTTTCCTTTAGAAAAGACGAAATACTGGATATGCGTTTTAACCCTTCTGAAGGCGAACCGCTTTATGTGAAACTCCAAAAATTAACTGACCACGATTTGGAACTAATACTTAAAAAATTTGGAGAAGTTAAATTTGCAAAAAAACTCGCAAAAAACCTCTTTGCGAACAAAAGTAAAGTTAAATATACATCCCATCTCGTTGAAATCGCAGGAAAATCTATACCACATCAATTTCTCAACAGCGAACTACCAAAGATTTTTCAAGCATTTAGAATTTTCACAAATAATGAATATAAAAATATGGTTGAAGGGCTGAAAGAAGCCATTCAAGTTTTACCAAGGGGTGGAATTTTGATCACACTATCTTACCACTCCATTGAAGATCGTCTTTGTAAAAGCATTAAAAATATTAAGGGCATGAAAGTGGTAACAAAAAAGCCTATAACTCCAGATGAGAAAGAGACTTCAGAAAATTCAAGATGTAGAAGTTCTAAACTTCGTGTTTTTGAAAAGGAGGAGGTAGATGAAGAGAGCCTTGTTGA
>JASEFR010000015.1:0-39291 GCA_030019025.1 bacterium | reverse complement strand
TTGATTGGTATAAGTTTAATTTTGCTTTTTTCCCCTCCTCTTTGCTTAGCAGATAAGAATTTAGTTAAGAGAAGAGAAAATACTGTGTTGCGAAGTTATATAGTAGACATTTCGAGAAAATTACTCATCGAAAAAGCCCAAATACACACATTACGTTCACTCAGCAGACTCGGTATAGAGACCAAATGAAAATAAGGGCAATTTTTCTAAACATCATCTTAATTTCAATTTACATATTTTACACAGTCTATGTTTTTCTATTTCAAACGACCCCCTTGGGCTCAAAATATAGAGAACTGGGAACTGAGCAGAGTCTAATCTCTTTTTCGCTCCAAGGCGAGGGAGGAATTATTTATGACAGAAACGGAAACCCACTGGTTGTTAATGTTCCAACCTTAGAGATCTATAAGGTTCGTCCAAAGCTCACAAATAATGTAATAAAGACACTTTTAAAGTATAAATCAAATGGTGCACAAATATACACAACAAAATTACAAAACGGAATTAACCACACAAAAATTGCCGAGTTCAAATTCCGTTCTACATTACTCAATGAATTTAGAAAAAACAAAGAAGTTTTTCAGAGAATTGTTAATGATCGTTACTATCCTTACGGAGAGGTATTAGCCCCAGTAATTGGTTGTGTTGGAGAAGATGAAAACCCATTAGGGGGGCTTGAATTGGTTTTAGATTCTTATATCCGAGGGAAACCCGGGAAAATCCTCTTCATGCGTGACGCAGTGGGTAACCTTGTTAAACTTAGCAAAAATCAGGACATAGAACCAGAAAAAGGCAAGAGTATAATTACTACAATAAATTTAGCATTGCAGGAATTTTGTTATCTTGCATTAAAAAGGCGTATTCAGCAAACAAGTGCCTCAAGGGGTTTTGTTATAGTAACTAATCCACAAACTGGTGAAATACTGGCAATGGCTGTTTATCCGAGCAAAAATCCAAATGAGAAAATACCGTCCAAAAACCTTGCAATTGAGGACCCTTACGAACCCGGCTCCACTTTCAAATTGATAACATACGCATCAGCCTTAGAGAACAAAATCGTAAACCTTTCAGATACAATTAACACAGAAAATGGAAAATTTCATTTTTATAACCACATTATAACCGACGAGCATCCAAGCACAAAATTGACCGTAAGAGAAGCCTTTGCCTATTCTTCAAATATAGCCGCAGCTAAGATAGGCGTCATGTTAGGAGCTCAAAAACTTTACAGAACTGCTCAAAAATTTGGAATTGGGTGTCCTACAGGCATTATCCTCCCCGGAGAATCGGCACCTCCCATTTTAAAACCGTCAAAATGGGGAAATCTACGACTTGCTAATTTTTCTTACGGGTATGGTGTAATGGTAAATGGAGTGCAAATGGCCATGGCTTACGGTGCTGTCGCAAACGGGGGACTTTTACTTTTGCCCAAACTAATCAAAGATGGAAAACCTATGATAGTGCGTCGTGCTATAAGTAAAGAACTCGCGGATACCCTTAAAGAGATGATGCGTGATGTCGTCCTTTACGGTACTGGTAAAAAAGCCGATGTCCACGGCTTAGAAGTTTGTGGAAAGACTGGTACTGCTAAAATTCTTGATCCAACGACGGGCACTTACACATCCAATGCCCTAATCAGCTCCTTCATTGGATTTTTCCCGAAAGATAATCCAAAATATTTAATCTACGTAGTCTTATTTGAGCCCAAAGGGCCCGTATATTTAAGGTACGGAGGTGAAGTTGCAGCTCCGCTCTTTAGGGAAATAGCTGAATTTATAGCAGGAGGAAAGGATGCAACTGTCGCAACTTGCTCACGGTTTTAAGGTGGTAGGACCCGACGTAGAAGTAAAAGGTATTACTTACAATTCCAAGAAAGTAAAACCAGGTGATCTGTTTGTTGCCCTAAAGGGGAGAAACACCGATGGGCATTTGTTCATTGAGGAAGCATTAAAAAATGGTGCCGTCGCACTTATGGTCCAAGAGGATAGAGATTACCCCGCACCGTACATTTATGTGGAGAATACCAGAAAATACCTTGGAATTATTTCAGCAAAATTTTATGGTAATCCTTCCCAAAGACTGAAAACCATAGGCATTACTGGAACAAATGGGAAAACGACAACAACCTTTATGATAAGAGACATGCTGGAAGCTCAGGGCGAAAAAACCGGCCTACTGGGGACCATTCTATATTGCATAGGAGAAAACTGTGTCGAAGCTGGAAGGACAACGCCAGAGTCTTCAGACATTCAAGATTTTATGCATAAAGCACTAAAAGAAGGAGCAAAATATTTTGTAATGGAAGTTTCCTCAGCAGGAATTGAAGAGTATAGAATAGAGGGAACCCATTTTCATGTGGGGTGTTTTACGAACTTTTCCAGAGAACACATGGAGTATCATGGCACAATGGAAAACTATTTGAAAGCGAAGCTAAAACTTTTTGAAGTTTACAAACCAGAACACTCAGTGATTAATGCCGATGACCCTTACGCCTCATATTTCTTAAAAGCTTCCAAAAAACCGTTAACCTTCGGAATAAATGAAAATGCCTCCTTGAAAGCAGAAATAGTAAATTGCAGTCTCAATGGCTCTTATGTGAACCTCTACGGATTAATAAATGAAAAGGATATCTTTATTCCATTACCAGGAGTCTTCAACGTTTATAACTTTCTTTGCGCCGCCTCCGTTTTATATATCCTTAACAAAGCTCAAAATTTAAAGGAGCTGGCACTAAATATAAAGCCTGTTCCGGGCAGGCTTCAAAGGGTTGATAACAAATGCGGAATTTACGTGTTTATTGACTATGCCCACACGCCCGAAGCAATGAGAAATCTTCTTGAAAATGTGAAACAATACAAAAAAGGGAAAATTATAACTGTTTTTGGAGCTGGCGGTGATAGAGACCCCGGTAAACGCCCTCTATTTGGAAAGATTGCCGAGGAACTATCCGACATACAAATTGTCACTTCTGATAATCCGCGCTCTGAACCACCCGAAAAAATAATAGAAGACATCTTGAAAGGGATGAAGAGCAACAAGGCAAAAGTAATACCTGACCGAAGAGAGGCAATATATAATGCAATCAAACTTGCTGAAAGGGGTGACATCATTCTCATAATTGGAAAGGGGCACGAAAACTATCAAGAGATTAAAGGGGTAAAATATCCCTTTTCTGATTACGAGGTTGCATCAGAGGCTTTAAAGGAGAAGGGATGTTTACAGTAAGAGAAATTGCTTATTTCACAGGAGGAAGGGCAAAAAATGTAGACCTTGATATTTTTGTGAAAGAAGTTTCCATAGATTCAAGACTGATAAAGCCTGATTCTGCCTTCTTTTGCATAAAAGGTGAAAAGTTTGATGGAGTAGATTTTGCAGGAGACGCCATTTCCAAGGGCGCAGTGGTGGTCATAGCCCCGTTTTCTTCCAATATTCCGCCTAATCTACCAGTAATTCTTGTTGACGATACAGTGCTTGCGCTGGCAAGACTCGCAAAGGAAAAACTTAATAGAATGAAGACCAAGGTCATAGGCGTCACCGGCTCAGTAGGAAAAACTACAACCAAGGAATTGATTTACGCAACTCTTTCAACTCGCTACAAAGTCTTTAAATCAAGAAAAAGTTATAACAACCACATTGGTTTGCCCTTAACCATTTTAGAGGCTCCAATACATACAGACTTTTTGATATTAGAATACGGTACCAACCATCCGGGAGAGATAAAGTACCTTACATCTGTAGCCAGGCCACATTACCCTATAATAACTAAAATCGGAACTGCACACATAGAATTCTTCGGTAATAAAGAAAACATAGCACGTGAAAAAGGAACTTTATTCAAAGAAATGGATTATAGTGGTTATGCCTTCTTCAACGCCTCCACCGACTGCCTTGATATTATCAAATCAATGATACCCTATACTGCTGGAAAGATAACCTTTGGACTGGATGTGGGGGATGTGAAACCCGAAAAATATGAAGTTGGAGAGTTTAGCAGCACTTTTGTCTACAAAGGTAAGGAGTTCTTCTTCCCTTTACCCGGTAGAGGAATGTTGGAAAATGTATTGGGTGCTTTGGCATTAGGAGAACACCTTAAAGTACCACTTGAAGATATTCAAGAAGTCTTGAAAAACTTTAAGGGCGAGAAGATGAGGATGGAAAGAAAGAGCATAAAGGGTATTACCATAATTAATGATGCCTACAATTCAAACCCGGATTCCCTCAGTGAACTCCTAAAAACCTTCAAGGAAGACGGTAAGAGGCTAATCTTTGTTCTGGGAGATATGTTAGAACTGGGAGACAGAGCTGAAGAAGAACATAGGAAAATTGGCAAAATTTTCAAAGAATTAGGCCACAAAATTCTAATAACGGTAGGAAATTTAGCAAAGCTCATTTCCGAAGAGGCAAGGAAGGAGGGTGTTACCGAAGTTTACCACTTTGATAAAAAAGAAGAAGCAGTAAGCTTTCTTAAAAATTATTTAAAACCAGACGATTGGCTGATCTTAAAGGCCTCAAGGGGGTTAGCCTTTGAGGAAATTGCAAACAAATTGGAGGAAATTTTATGATCTATGAATGGTTATACCCGCTGAGAGGGAGTGTAAAACTTTTTAACCTTTTAAGATATATAACATTCAGGGCAGGGCTTTCTCTCACCTTTTCACTGATTTTGACCCTCTTACTTATTCCCATTTATCTAAAATTGACCAAATACAGAGAGCGGATCTCCGAATATGTTCCTTTGACACACAAAAGAAAAGAGGGCACTCCATCAGCAGGAGGCATCGTTTTCGTGAGTGTAACAATAATTTCCACAATTCTATTTAGTAAGTTTAATACACCCTTTCCCATGGTGGCGCTGATCGCAACCTTTTTCATGTTTATTATAGGCCTTTTTGATGATTTAAAAAAGCTGAAAGGAACAAAAAAGGGCGGTCTTACTAAGTGGGAAAAATTGTTCTTACAATTTTTGCTTGCTGCCTTTATTGTAATTGCCATCAACATGTTTTATCCACCTGAAATAGCAAAAAGGACCCAATTCTTGTTTTTCAAAAATATTAACCTATATCTTGGAAATCTTTACATAATTTTTATTATCTTGGTGATTCTTGGGTTTACGAATGCAGTTAATTTGACCGATGGACTTGACGGGTTAGCAGCAGGAAGTGCGATTCCCCCTTTAACGGTAATTCTTCTCCTCGCCTATTTTCAGGGTAACAAAATTCTTTCAACCTATCTTCACCTTTTCTATATCCCTGGCATTGAAGAATTAACCATACTTGCAGCTTCAATTATTGGCTCTCTGATAGGATTCCTTTGGTACAACTCTTACCCAGCCCAAATTTTTATGGGAGACACTGGCTCGCAAACCATAGGGGGGATTATCGCCGTCAGTTCTGTACTTTTGAAACAGGAGATATTGATAATTATTGCGGGTGGGCTATTCGTAATTGAGGCACTTTCCGTCTTAATACAGGTAATTTACTTCCGAGCAACCCGAGGAAAAAGGATTTTCAAAAAGGCCCCTTACCACCACCATTTTGAGGAATTGGGTATGCATGAAGCTAAAATCACGGTACGATTTTGGATAATTTCATTAATTTTCTCGCTTATAGCCTTAGGAATGGTAAAGATAAAATGAAAGAGAAAATCAATATAGAAAAATTCGAAGGGAAAAAGATTTCAATACTTGGCTGTGGAAAAAGTGGTGTTGAAGCTGCACTGGCACTTTTAAAATGCGGTGCAAGGGTTTTTGTTTCCGATATTGCCGAAATTAAAGAAGAATACAAAAACATTTTGATTGAAAACAACATAAAATTTGAAGAGAAAGGACATACCGAAAAGATCCTCAACTCGGACCTCATCGTGGTAAGCCCTGGTGTTAAACCGAACATCCGTATGCTGCAAAAAGCAAGAGAAAACAGGATTGAAATACTCAGCGAGCTTGAAGTTGGTTACCAGCTTACCAGTGGAAAGTATATTGCTATAACTGGTACTAACGGAAAAAGCACAGTGACAGAACTTACTTTCTCGTTAATAAAAGATTTTGACAACCAAGTATACCTTGCAGGCAATATCGGGGATCCATTGAGCATGTATGCCTTCAAGCACGGAACCTTTGTACTGGAGGTATCAAGTTTTCAGCTCAACATGATTAAAGAATTTAAACCTGATATGGCTACAATTCTTAATATAGAGCAAGACCACATGGATTGGCATGCGGATTTTGAAGATTACGTAAAATCAAAATCTCGCATCTTTGAGAACCAGGACGAAAAGGATCTTCTAATTCTCAACTACGACGACCCTGTAGTTCGACCTTTAAAAAACCAAGCCAGCTCAAAGGTTATGTTTGTAAGTCTCGGCGAAAAGGTGTCAGAAGGTGCTTATTTTGAGAAAGAAAGTGGGTGGGTTATTTTAAGAGAGCAGGATAGGGAAACTTATCTATTCCATGCAAATGATTTAAAAATCAAGGGTTTACACAACGTATTTAACGCAGCTGTATCATCACTTTTAGCATTACGCCATGGTATTCCAATCGATGTGATCAGAGAAAAACTCAAAAAATTCAAAGGACTACCCCATAGGATAGAGTTTGTTTTAGAAAAAAATGGCGTAAAATTTTATGACGATTCAAAAGGTACAAACCCCCATGCGGTTGAGTGGGCATTAAAGGGATTTAAAGAACCGGTTATCCTAATTATGGGCGGAGAAGACAAAGATTTAGACTTTAAACCTTTAATCAACACTGTAAAATCTCACTGCAAACACATAATAGCTATTGGAAAAGCAAAGCCAAAGGTCGTTGCCACATTCTCTCCATTTGTGCCTGTCAGCGAGGCCTCAGACATGAAAGAAGCTGTAGAGAAGAGTTTCAAGCTTGCTGAACCGGGTGACATTGTTCTTCTCTCCCCTGGATGTGCAAGTTTTGACATGTTTAAAAATTACAAGGAGCGTGGCGATGTATTTCAATACTGGGTCAGAAAAATCGCCGAGGAAAATTGATTTTTTACTCATTGTAAGTACAATTGTTCTCGTTATTTTTGGAATGTTGATGGTGTATTCTGCAACGATATATCGTCATGAACTTTATGGTATTTCAAAGGTTCGTTCGTTATCTAAGGAAATTATAAGAATAGTGGTCGGAATTGGGGCTTTCTTTATAGCCTCAAAATTAGACCCTAAATTATACAAAAAACAAATAAAACTGGTGATGTACTTAAACACAACCCTTCTTGGTATTCTTTTCCTAATTGGGCTTAAAAATTATGGCGCTATAAGATGGATAAGATTAGGGATAATGAACTTCCAGCCTTCTGAACTGGCAAAACTTATAACAGTTTTTTACGTTGCCAGTGAACTTTCTCAAGAAAAATCGGCGCTGAAAAACCCTTTAAAACTTCTGAAAATTCTGATACTACCTTTTGTAAATATCATTCTTATAGCCCTTCAACCCAACCTCTCTTCAGCAATAATTCTTGGATTGATCACGATCACCATGCTTTTCTTTGCAGGGGTAAAATTAATGTTTTTACTTGTACCCGCTATCACGTCAATAATCCTTTCTGCGTTACTTATATTAGCCTTCCCAAGTAACTTCAGACACGTTCAAAAAAGATTAGAAACTTTCGCGAGCGGAGAAAAGCACTACCAGGTTAAACAAGCCCTAATAGCAGTAGCACAAGGAGGACCTTTCGGAAAGGGAATAGGTAAAGGAACACAAAAATACCTATATCTGCCCATGGCAGAAAACGATTTTATCTTTGCAATCATAGCAGAAGAATTAGGTCTTACAGGAGTTATATTAATTATCATGGGCTACATAGCTATCACTTTCCGAGGAATTCGTGTGGCTTCAAGACACTTTGAGGCAAACTTCTATTACTCCCTTTTAGCGGCTGGGATAACTTTTATGATCTTTTTTCCTTCCGCAATACATATTGGAGTGAACCTCGGGCTTATACCACCCACTGGGCAAACACTCCCCCTCATCAGCCTCGGAGGTAGTTCCTTAATGGTCACACTTTTTGGAATTGGCACTCTCGAATACATTTCAGAAAAGGTTGAAGAATATGAAAAAATTTAACATTTTAATTGCCACAGGAGGAACAGGGGGACACATTTTTCCAGCTCTTAGCTGTGGTGAATTTTTTGAAAAAAATGGAAAAAGTGTGATCTACATATTATCCGGAAGCAAAATAGGAAAAATAGAAAAACCTTATGCGATTTACATGAAATCCTATCACTTTGACAAAAACCCGATACAATTCACAAAAGCTTTGCTGTTTCTTAAGTTCAACACTATTAAAAGCCTTTTTATTCTTAGAAGGAATAAACCTTGCATAATTCTTGCAACGGGCAGTTATGCAGTGGTGCCCATTATATTGGCATCTGTGCTTTTAAGGATACCCTTCTACTTAATGGAACAAAACGTCATTCCAGGTCTGGTGAATAAAATCTTTTCAAGACTTGCAAAGGCTACCTTCGTAGCCTTTGAGAAAACAAGAGAACATCTAAAAGGAAAGGTTATCGTTGCAGGCCTTCCTCTCCGGGAAAATGCAAAGAAAAAATACTCAAAAGAAGAGGCAAGAAAGCTTTTAAACTTGCCTAAGGATAAAGTAACCATCCTTGTAATCGGTGGGAGTCTCGGTGCTCGGGGAATGGTCGAAAAAATCATTCCCGCTATAAAAAAGTTTAACGAATACCTCTTTATAATCCAAACCGGCGCAAGAAATTTTGATTACATAAATACCAAGATACAGAATTTAGACCTTAAAAACTGCATAGTATTGCCCTTCATCGAAGAAATGGGTTTATACTATTCAGCAGCAGACATAGTAATATCGAGAGCGGGTGCAAGTTCTTGTATGGAAATAGCTTATCACGAAAAGCCATCAATTCTAATACCATACCCATACTCACGAGACAGGCATCAGTACTACAATGCAGGCGAACTTGAAAAAACAGGAAAGGCTATCGTGGTAGAAGAGCAAGAGATTCAGGAAAAGCTTGAAAATTACCTTAAAGACATAAGCTGGATTGCTGGGGAAAAACTCACTAAAGGACTGCTGGTAGAAAATAGTGAAGAGTTAATATACAAGGAGATATTTAAAGATGCAGTTTGCTAAAAAATTTAAGAAAATCCATTTTGTTGGAATTGGCGGTTCAGGTATGAGTGGGATTGCCGAGGTTCTTCATAATCTTGGTTTCAAAGTAACCGGTTCTGATCTCGCGCAAAATGAAGTCACCAAACACCTTGAAGAAATTGGAATTAAAATAAATTACGGACACAGTCCCGAAAATATTAATGATGCTGACCTGCTCGTGATTTCAACTGCGATAAAGGATGATAATGTAGAAGTGATAGCAGCCAAGGAAAAAGGGATACCAGTTATTAGAAGAGCTTTGATGTTAGCAGAATTGACGCGAATAAAATATACGATAGCAGTTTCTGGTGCCCATGGGAAAACCACTACAACATCTATGATAGGGACGCTCCTGCAGGTAGCAGGTCTTGACCCAACTATAATTGTCGGTGGCATTATAAGGGGCCTAAAATCGGGAGCCAAACTCGGCCAATCCGACTTTCTCGTAGTCGAAGCAGATGAAAGCGACATGTCCTTTCTAAACCTTTTCCCAACCATCGCCGTAGTAACCAATATTGACGAAGAACACTTAGATTGCTATGAAAACCTTGAGAACATAAAGAAGGCATTTGTTGAATTTGCCAACAAGGTTCCATTTTACGGAACAGTTTGTGCCAATATAGACGATCACAACACCTTAGAAATCCTGCCCTTTGTCGAAAGAAACAAAATCACTTACGGATTTGCATCAAATGCAGACTTGAACGCAAGAAATATTCAGGTTTTTAACGATCATATCCGTTTTTCGGCTTATTTCAAAAAAAATAAGATCGGAGATGTAACCTTGAACATTCCAGGTGTACACAATGTTAAAAACGCCCTTGCCGCCTTTGCAGTAGGAGTTGAGCTCGGAATAAAAGAAAACGAAATAATTGAAGGAATAGAAGGATTTAAAGGCGTGGCAAGGAGATTTGAACTAAAGGGAAACATAAACGGGATAAAAATAGTGGACGACTACGGCCACCATCCCAAAGAAATAATTGAAACCCTCAAAACAGCAAGAGAATTTCATGATGGAAGGATTATTGCAGTTTTTCAACCACACAGGTACTCCAGAACCTACTATTTACATGACAGTTTTGGTAAAGCCTTTTTCGATGCGGATATAGTAATCGTTACAGAAATTTACCCTGCAGGAGAAAAACCCATAGAAGGTGTAACAGCAAAGCTTATTTACGACTCCCTAAAAAAATATGGGCACAAAGGCGCCATATACATGCCAGAATTTACAGAGATTATTGAATACCTTAAAAAAGAACTGAAGCCAGGAGACCTCTTAATAACCATAGGCGCAGGAAATGTGTACAAAATAGGCGAAGCGATACTTCAATCACTATGAAGATAAGAGAACAAGAACCACTCAGAAATCATAGTTATATAAGAATTGGAGGGCCTGCTCGCTTCTTTGTACAAGTTAAGTCCGTTGAAGAAATCTTAAAGGCAATGAACATAGCCAGGGAAATGAGCTTACCTTACTATATTATTGGAAGTGGAAGCAACATACTATTTCCAGACGAAGGATATTATGGCATCATAATAAAAATGACAAATTTGAGTGAAATAACAATAAGCGGCAACAAAGCAACGATGAAAGCCGGAATTCAAATACCCGTTCTCGTAAAGAAACTTCAAAGGGCCGGACTTTCGGGTATGGAGCAGTTAAGCGAAATTCCGGGTACGATCGGGGGAGCGATCGCAGGAAACGCAGGTGCTTTTGGTAGAGAAATAGGAGAACTTTTTGTAGAAGGGGTAGTTTTGACTCCCGACGGGCATTTTGAAAAGGTAAGCCAAAAGGAGCTAAATTTTAACTATAGGAAGAGCGATTTAAAAAAATTCGGCATATTAGTAGAAGCTACTTTAAAATTTGCCCCTTCATCTCCAGAGAAAATCGAACTGGCTATGAAGGAATTTAAGAAAAAGAGGAGAGAAACTCAGCCCGTAGGGGAACTAACTTTGGGGTCTGTATTCAAAAATCCTGAAGGTGTAAGTGCCGGCTATCTTCTCGACAAAGCTGGGCTCAAAGGATACTCTGTTGGGGGAGCAAAGTTTTCAGAAAAGCACGCAAACTTTATCGTAAACTTTAACGGAGCAACCAGTAAGGACGTCATAGGGCTTATAGACATTGGCCATAAAAGGGTTAAGGAGATGTTCAACATAGAATTGGAGAGAGAGATAATTGTTTTAAATCCCTTAGATAACTTTGCAAGGGGGAATTAAAATGGGTGAAACCTTTGTTGTGGTCGATTTCTGTTCATCAAAAATTGTCACCTTAATCGCTGAAGCCAACAATGATCTAACAATAAAATTCTGGGGCAATGAGCCGGTGGATTCTGATACCATAAGGCAGGGACAAGTTTATAACCTTGAAAACATTGCAATTAAAGTCAGAAAAACCCTGGACGAATTCTCTAAAAAATCTAAATTTGAACCATCCCACGTATTCATAAGCTTCGCCGATCCTGAAGTAGAATTTTTGACATCTATTGGAATGGCCGCTTGTGGGACCCCTGAAAACCCTGCCGAGATCACCGAAAAACATATAGAGCAGGCAATAAAAAATTCACTCACCATTAAAATTGAAGAGGGACGTTCAATAGCTCAGTCGATCCCGATAAGATTCAACGTAGATTCAAAACCAGATATCAAAAACCCAAAGGGAATGCTGGGTGTAAGACTTGAGGTAGAAACCGCTCTCATAACTGCTAAAAAATCATCGTTATTAAATTATAAGAAAGCCCTTGAAAAAACAGGGCTAATAGCAGACAGTTTTATATATCAAATTGTAGCCCAGCTATACGAACTCACGAACAAGGAAGAAAAAGAAAACGGAGTTTTATTAATCGACATAGGACGGGACCTCACAAACTACGGTGTAATTGCTGAAAATAAGCTTCTGTTCGCTGAAAGTCTTCCCGTCGGCGGTATGAACATCAACAAAGACCTAAAACACTACTTCGGGGTGACCCTTGATAAGGCAGAAGAACTAAAAATTTTCTATGGGAAAGCCGAATACGATCATGAGCAGGAAATATACTTTTTAAACTCAATTTTTTCCCCAGGGAGAGTTTCAAGAATAAAAGGGGAGCTAGTAGTTCAATACATAACGGAGAGATTGACGGACATCTTCGAATATATAAAGGAAAAGCTTATTCAGAACAACCTAAAAGACAAGATTACCTTTGTTAAAATCACAGGTGGAACAAGTGAAATAGAATACATCGATAGAATTGCTGAAGATGTTTTCAACATAACCACAGAAATTTACAGGCCAAGCGAAGAACTTGAGGAATTCTTGACCCAAAATAATATCCCACCGTCAAATCGACTATCTTCATCCTTGGGCGCCCTGTTTTTTGCTTATAAAAAGTTAACATCTAACAAAAACTTAACAGAAGTAAAAATTGTGGGGAGTGTAAAAGGACTTCTTAAAAGAATTTTCGGAATCTAAAGGAGTTATCTATGATTACAGCATATAAAAGAAATGATTCCATAAACTTCAAAATTAAAGTTGTGGGCATAGGAGGAGCAGGTGGTAACATAGTCCATAAGATTTTTTTGACTGGGCTAAAATGTGAAACTATTATACTAAATACAGACACCCAGGCCATATCAAAACAACGGGCGAGTTATCTTATAACAATTGGAAAGGCCACTACAAGAGGAGGAGGTGCTGGAGCAGACCCAGACCTCGGGAAAAAAGCTGCCGAAGAATCTATTCATGAAATTCTCTCAAGAATTCAAGACGCAGATCTACTTATACTGGTTGCAGGTCTTGGTAATGGTACTGGTTCGGGGGCGTCACCTGTTGTTGCAAAATATGCAAAAGAGAAAAACATACTCACCGTTGGAGTCTTTACCCTACCCTTCGAGGCTGAAGGGAAAAAGGATATAGCTCTCAGAGCTATTAACGAGATGGAAAAATACCTCAATACAATGGTAATTATTGACAACAATATGATCTCAGAGCTAACCAGTATAGAATCAAGCGTAGGTGAAGCCTTTGCTCTTATTGACAATGTAGTGAAAAACTGCGTGGAATCAATTATTAACATCGTCCAAGAAACAAGTTATGTAAACTTAGATTTCAATGACTTAAAAGCCCTTATATCAAGAGGAGGGCTTGGATATTTCGCCAAAGGTATTGCAGAAAAGCCAGACGATTTAAATAAGGCAATTGAAAGTGTAGTTTTTAACCCCCTACTTACTGGTATAACGATAAACGATGTGAAAGGCGCCCTTTTATACATCAAAAGCAATGGCAAACTCAAAATGGCACATTTCGACCTAATACTCGATGAAATCAGAAACCACATCCCTAAGAATGCCCCCATCAAATATGGACTTCAGCAAGAAGGAGACGAAAAGATCAATTCTTATGCTGAGATCTATTTAATCGGTACGACTGGCAAAAAAACTCCTGACAATGTTACTGAGAGGATAGCAAATAAGCGTTTAAAATTAAGAAATTTTGAAATTCCACCAGGGGTGAGAAAAAATAAAAAGTAGAACACCCCCTATTACCTGGTACACAAAGTTTGTGCATTCAAGGGTCAAGTGTGCAATCGTATTTCCTGGTAGTTTATCAAACTGCCTTTCCAATCTTGCAATACACACACTATACCGACTCCTTTCTAAAGAGTTTTTCACAGATATTTTCACTTCAGAGAATCCTACGGGGCTGAGGACGGGCTTAAAACTTCAAGACTTTGATTACCTCTTTTTCTCTATAGATTATGAGCCAAACTATTTAGAAGTTTTAAAGATCATCACACGGGCAGGAATTGAACCTCTTGCTGAGAAAAGGACAAGACCGATTTTAATTGCAGGAGGCGCAGCGGTTTCTTCCAATCCCTTTCCACTATTCCCTTTCTTTGACCTCCTTTGTATCGGTGAAGCGGAAGTAATAATCCCACAAATTGTTGAGCATTTCAATAACTTTAACCTTGAATTATTCAATGAAAGGCCATGGGCCATAAAAGAAGGGAAAAGGGAAGCGCAAAGAATATTTCTCCACAATCTTGATTTCAGCCAATCTTTTAGTGCTTTTTACTCTCCCAACTCCACGTTCAAAATGAATCTTGTGGAGATATCAAGGAGCTGCCCCTCCAAGTGTCGGTTCTGTCTTCTGAGCTACAATAACCTCCCGCCAAGATGGATATCTATTAAAAGATATGAAGAAATGATTCATCAATTCCCTGAAAATTCCGATATAGGACTCGTCGGTGGATCCGTTTTGGACCACCCACAAATCAGGGAAATTCTAAACCTTAGTCAGAAGTTCAGGGTTATAAACCCATCCTCAATAAAGATTGACGTAAAGATATACGACATTCTTGAAACTCTTAAAAAGAAAGGACTTAACAGTATAACCATAGCCCCAGAAACAGGAAGTGAAACTTTACGAAAAAGAATTAACAAAAAAATATCAAACGTTGAAATAATCGAATTTATTAAAGCGGTCGAGGCGTTAAAGTTCAAAAACCTCAAAATGTATTTCATTGTGGGACTACCCTTTGAAACAACTGAAAACATAAAGGAAACAAGCCTTTTGATAAAACAAATCAGGGAAATTTTCTCCGGAAAAATTGAAGTGACCTTCAGCATTTTCGTTCCCAAACCTCATACGCCCTTCCAATATCAGCCCTTCGTCACTAAGAAAGAATTAACAGAGCGCCTAAAATACCTGAAAATTCCAGAAGACGTTAGGGTACACATGGGAAGCTATAAGGGGGCTCTAATTCAAACTATTTTTTCGCGGGCAGGTGATGAACTGGGTTATGCCATGTTGGCAAGCCTTTTGGATAATAAAGACCTACTCAAGCTTATTGAACCAGAAAAAATACTATTTGACGAAGAAACAGCAAAAACTCTCCCATTTAACCTAATAGACTCTGGAGTTTACCCCGCTTTTCTCGAAAAAGAGCTGAAGAAGGCAGAAAAAGAAATATTAGCTCCTCCTTGCAATACAGAACTCTGCAGGGCATGCGGGATTTGTGGAAATGTTCAAGATTTAAGAAATTCAAAAAAGGTAGAATAAAACTTTTCTCTTAAAACACTTATATCAAACTCTTCGGCCCACTTCCTAGCACCCTCTGAGAGCCTATTCCTTAGATCCTCTCTTGAGATAACTTCATAAGCCTTTTGAGCCACAAGGTCAATATTACCGAAGGGCACAACAAACCCACTAAAATTGTTTTTAACTGCTTCTCTTAAACCGGGGGAGTCGAACACTATGACAGGTGTTCCTGAAGCCTGCGCCTCCATTACCACGATCCCCCATCCTTCCTTAGGAGATGTGTTAATCACCAACCACGCCGAGCGCAATTTCTCGCTCTTAACATTCTCTGAAACGTAACCCGTAAACTTTACTACGTCACTTAATCCGTATTTTTTAACAAGTTCCTCCAAGCCTTTCCTCGCATCTCCATCCCCAACTATTTCTACTTTTAATGGCCCTGAATAATATTCATCTCTTAAAACTTTAATGGACTTGATGAAAAAGTCAATTCTCTTGTACTTTTTCAATCGACCAAGATAAAGAATAAATGGAATCTCTGATTTTTTACCCGGCCTAAAGAAGTTAAGATTGACCGCATTATAAACAACCTTTATTGAGCAATCAGATATTCCGTGCTTCACCATCTCTTCTTTTGTGCTCTCGGAAACAGTTATTATGGGAAGCCTCCTGTACGTTTTGAAAAACAACTTCTCAAAGAGATAAACATAGAGACCAAAAAGGGGATTGGTTTCTTGGAAAATTACCTTTCCAAAGAAGTGATGAGTCACTACAATTATTGGCTTTTTTACAAAAAATCGGAGAAAAAATGGAATTTTATTAACATCCTCCACAATAACGTCAAAATCTTCACTTTTAAGAAGTGATCTTACGTAAAAAGGGACTAAAAAATTAAATAAAAAACGGTTTCCCTTTCTAATGATTCGAATCCCGTCCTTCTCATCAAATCCACTCAGACCCTTGTAAGAGGAACAAAGAAGGGTGACAGAATGCCCTTTTTCCACGAAATAAGAAAAAAACTGATGGAGATGAACCTCTGCCCCCCCGCTTAATGGATGAGCAAGGTCCTGCCAGTTTACTACAAGAATCTTCATTGGATCAGGGGAAGAACACGAAGAAATTTCCTCTTACCAACCTTGATAACGAGATCACCATCAGGAACAATAAGTTCAAATTCACTCTCGACAATTCTATTTCCAATTCTCACAGCCCTTTGGGCGACAAGTCTTCTTGCCTCCGACTTACTTGAAACAAGACCGGATTTGGCAAGTATATCAATAAGAGGCATCCCCTCTTCAGGAATTCTAAATTCGGGTATATCGTCAGGAACTTCCTTCCGTTTGAATACCCTATCAAACTCTTCCCTTGCCCTCTTTGCCTCAGAACTTCCCCAGAAAATCTCAACAATTTTCTCAGCTAAATCGGCCTTGCAATCTCTCGGATTTTTTATCATTTTTTCTTCTACTTCCTTCATCTTAGCATCGTCGTAGTAAAGAACAAGCCTGTAATATTTCAGAACCAACTCATCTGGTATAGACATTACTTTGCCAAACATCTCCGATGGGGGTTCTGTTAAACCAATGTAGTTATCATAAGATTTAGACATTTTTAACTTACCGTCAGTACCCTCCAAGATAGGAACGGTCAAAATGACCTGCGGTTCTTGGCCATAAGCTTTCTGAACCTCTCTACCAACGAGGAAGTTAAACCTTTGATCTGTACCGCCGACTTCTATGTCAGCCTTAATTGCAACAGAATCATAGGCCTGAAATAGTGGGTAAAGAAACTCGTGGATAGAAATAGGAACATTATTCTTAAATCTCTCTTTAAAATCGTCCCTCTCCAACATCCTTGAAACGGTATAGGTTGCAGATAGCTCTACTATTTCAAGGGAGGTGAGTTTTGAGAGCCATTCAGAATTATATCTAATCTCAGTCTTTTCGGAGTCGAGCACTTTGAATACTTGTTCAAAATAGGTTTTTGAATTTTCCCGTACCTCTTCCCGTGAAAGTCTCGGCCTTGTCTTAGACCGTCCAGAGGGGTCCCCGATCATTGCAGTGAAATCACCTACTATAAAAATTATGTGATGACCAAGGTCTTGCAAATCTTTCAGTTTCTTTAAACAAACGTAATGGCCAAGGTGTAGATCTGGCCTTGAGGGGTCCGCTCCGTACTTGATCCTTAGTGGCCTGCCGCTTCTTAACTTCTCAATTAATTCATCTTCTGGCAAAAGATCAACAGTGTTGAACCTTATGATATTCAGATGCTCTTCTAACCTCATTTGGTCCAATAAACATAAATCCCACAATTCGGGCAAGTTTCCAATGCCTTATTTTTTACAGGTCTGGAAACCAATGCAGAAGGGAATTCCATGAAGCAATTTGAACAAGTACCATTTATAACAGGCGCTACTCCCCTGCCATATTTACTTCTTAGCTTCTCATAACGCTTAAACACCGCCACAGGTATTTTCTTCACAATCTCCTCTCTCAAGCCTTTCAGCTTCTCTACCTGTTTAGCAACCACATCTTCGTCGGATCCACTTGTAATGCTGATGGACTTCACATAATCCTCTGACTCAAAATCATCCAACTGTGCATCAAGGCTTTCGAGGGCGATCAAGAGCTCAAGTACCGGGTCCATTAACCCTCCTTGTATATTTTGAGAAGGTAATCTACGAGCTCTTTTGGTGTCTCAAAATTCAGATATTCTTTGGAAGACACAATTTTTCTAACTACATTTGCAATCTCTCCAAGGGTTATAAGATACCTTGCGCCGAGGTCCTGCGGCGGTGCGATCAAAAGAAAGAAAAGGTGAACCGGTTTGCCATCGAGTGCTTGAAAATCTATACCCTCTTTTGAAACACCAACCACAAGATGGACATCATCAACAACTACACTTCTTGCATGTGGTATGGCAACACCTTTGCCCACACCAGTTGAACCTATAGCTTCTCTTTTCTTTAACTGCTCGAAAACAAGTTTTTCCTGTTCCGGTTTTAAATTTAGCACACTAAGGAGTTCCTGCAGCGCAGAATCCTTATCTTTGGCTTTCATATTTATTATAACTCTATCCTCTCTTAAAAGTTGTGCAAACATCTTTACCTCCTTTCAAAATCAATCGTTAAAGTTTAATCCCAAACAGTTATAAAATCAAATAATTTCTATCTAACGTTTATTCTTTTAATGCGCCTTGGGTTATCCCTTCAATAAAGTACCTTTGGGCAATGAAGAAAAGGATCATTATCGGCAACAGTGACACTGTTGACGCAGCCATCTTAAGGGCATAAGCTTCCTCATGAGCACTCTTGAACATGGCAAGCCCTACCGGTACAGTATACATCGACTCCGTTTGAGCCACAAGAAGCTGCCATAAGAAGTTTGCCCAATGAAACTGGAAGTTGAGTAAAAATACTGTAGCCACAACAGGTAGGGTAAGGGGAATAACGATTTTAACAAAAATCTTCAGCTCAGAGGCGCCATCTATTCTTGCACTCTCAAGCAGTGAATCCGGTAGGTCTTTCAAAAATTGAGTTATGAGAAACATTCCAAAAACATTAGCCAGATGAGGTACTATCATACCCTCATACCTGTTTATCCAGCGAAACTGGTAAACAATTAAAAATTGAGGAATCACATAAAGTAACCCGGGGACCATCATAGAGGACATAAAAAACCAGAAAAGAAAATTTTTGAGAGGAAACTGCTTCTTTGCAAACCCATAAGCAGCGAGAGATGCAAGAAGAGTCGATACTAATGCAGAAGTTGTTGCAACAATAAAACTATTTATAAAATACCTGTAAAAACGGTAATGGAAAAAAATCTTCCGGTAATTCTCAAAAGTTATTTTCTTTGGCAAGGAGAGTAAAAGGGCCTCGCCTTCTGGTTTAAAGGAAGTAATTAGCATCCAAAAGAAGGGGAAAAGGCATATTATAAGAAGGAAAGTAGCAATAAAATATTTCCAAAAAGGTGCCCTTTTCATTCTTTCGTTAACCTTGAATAAACTATTGAAATAGCCAGAGTTAAAATAAGAAGCAGAAAAGACGTCGCAGAGGCTATTCCAAGCCTCAAATTAGCAATGTGATTGTAGAGATAATATCCTGAAACCTTAGTGGCCCCAAGTGTTACACCCCACTTATAGATGATGGGGCCACCACCTGTCATCGCAAAAAATTCTGAAAAAGCGGAGAATGCACCTATAATACATGTAATTACGAGGAAAGTGGTCGTGTGGCTGACCAGAGGGAAGGTAATTTTGAAAAACTTTTTAAGTCCTGTTGCTCCATCAATCTTGGCAGCATCCTCAATATCGGGAGAAATGTTATTAAGAGCAGCAGTATAAAGTATAGTTCCAAAGCCAATATTCTTAAGACAAATGGCAATAACTACAGCCGGCATAGCAGTGTTTGGATTTCCAAGAAACCCGGTATTGTAAATAGATGCAGGAATAAGTGGCTTTAGCAAATTTACAAGAAGTCCATAACGCCCGGCGTACATTATGGTCCATACAACTCCAACGACAAAAGCGTCAAGAACAAAAGGCATGAAGAAAAGAGTTCGGTATAACCTGTTAATTTTTAGGTCGCCCTTGAGGAGTAGTGCAAGTGAAATGGAAAGAAAAATATTGAGTGGTATCAGCATCAAACCATATTTAAGAGAAAGCCATATGGAGTAAAGAAACTCTTTATCCTTTAGAACGTAGAGATAATTTTTAAAACCAACAAATTTTAAATTTCCAAAAATATTGGAGAGGTCTGTGACTTTAAAAAAAGATAGATATAACGCGTAAAAGAAAGGGAAAAGAAGAAAAACGAAAAACACCAAAGAAAAGGGCAAAACAAACAGGAAATTTTTTAAACTTCTACTCTTCATTCAAAATAAAAGGGCGAGGGCTTTGCCCTCGCCCTTTTTACTCACAATACCACTCACTTTGCCACTATAAACTTAGAAGTACCCAGCTTTCCTTCTCTCACAAGGTAAAGTCCAGGTTTGAGATTAAAGATAACATCTGCACGTCCATTCACAGCGACCTTTCTTGTCATAACCTTCTTACCGTCTACAGTATAAACTTCAAGGACATAGTTTCCGAAACCCGTTACCCTGACCCCGTTTAAAATGGGCTGCATACTGAATTTGGCAGTTCCTTCCCTCACATTGAGAACGAAATAAGTGGTGATGGCATCCCAGTCCGTCCACTCTTCTCCACCCGTTAGCGAGACACTGGAATCATAAGGCAATATATCTACTGCAGAGCTGTTATCACCACCCACTATATAAGCACAAGATAGTACTTGAGTTGGATTACCAATATCCGTAAGGGCAACAGCTACCTCCAAGGCCTGAAGGCCAGATTCGCCTGTGGTTGCATAATAATTTAATGAAGCAAAATCGTATCCCCAGGAACCATCTGAATATCTATTGAAATCTACAGAAGTGATCGCCTGATCTGCTCCACTATACCAGAAATAAATCTGATAATCTGGATTCCATGAAGGGAAATAAAGCAGCCTACCCCAAGAATCCCTAATATCAGAGACTGGATCGCCGACGTATCCACCTTCAGCAACATCGAGCGAAAAGCCATAAGCGACATCCCATGAATTTGTATTCTGAGTAGTTATTGCAAGATAGAGGGAGTCATTGGCAATCGCATAGTAAAAGGCAAGAAGATCTGCCCCAGCTTTATCAGTATTTTCGGGGTTTTCAGCAACGAGAGTATACCCCTCATTCTGAGGATCTACGGTCCCATCTACTGTAGGAGCGGCGTTTAAAAGTACCACTCCCATCAATACCACCAACCACACCTTTTTCATAAACACCTCCTATTTTTTAAATAGAATAATACTTTATTAACGTTTTGTCAAGTTCTTTTAGGCTTCTTCTTTAAGAAGCTCTCCAAGCCTCCTGATTCCCTCTACAATTAACTCCTCTTTCATGTTCGAAAAGTTAAGCCTCATTGTATTTTTGCCTTCCTCAGGGTCAGGGTAGAAAGCGTTACCGGGAACAAAGGCGACCTTTCTCTCCACAGCCTTTTCAAGCAATTTAACACTATCAATTTTTTCTGGCATAATAACCCACAGGAAAAGACCACCCTGAGGTCGCGTCCAGTGGAACCCTTCCTTCGGAAAATATTTATCCATAGCGTCCAACATTATATCACGCCTTCTTCTATAAACTTCTCTAATCTTGGAAAGATGGCTTTCTATCAAATCTTGCGCACAAAGGTGTGCTGCAAGATATTGAACATAGGTAGAAGTATGTAAATCTGTCCCTTGTTTTGCCTGGACAAGTTTTGCAATAACTTCCTTGGAAGCTACTATCCATCCCAAGCGAAATCCAGGAGCCAAAACCTTGGAAAAGGTTCCAAGATATATTACCCTCTCGCGAGAATACGCAACCAGGGGTGGTATATCATTTCCCTCAAATCTGAGCCTTGAGTAAGGGTCATCCTCAACTATAAATGTATCATACTTTTCAGCAAGCTCCACCAGCTTTTTCCTTCTCTCTTCGGGCATTGTCACACCTGCAGGATTGTGGAAAGTAGAAATCACGTACATAAATTTTGGCCGGTACTCCTTTAGAACCTTTTCCACCTCTTCTGGGATCAATCCATAGTCATCCATCACAGACCCTACGTATCTCGGTCCATACGAATTAAAGGCTTGAAGAGCACCAAGATAAGTAGGTTTTGAGACAAAGACAATATCACCCTCATTTATAAATATCTTGCCTACAAGATCAAGAGCCTGCTGAGAACCACTGGTAGGCAGCACCTCCTGGGGTACGCATTGAACACCCATCTTTCCCATATATTTCGTAATCTGCTCATTAAGAAAAGGATAGCCCTCTGTCGGGCCATACTGAAGCATTTTTTGGCCTTCTTTCTCCAAAAGTTCTATACTAGCCTTTTTTATTGCATCAATTGGGAAAAGTTCTGGTGCAGGAAGCCCTCCTGCAAAGGAAATTACTTCAGGTTGCTGTGTGAATTTTAGAAGCTCCCTTATTATACTGCTCTTTATCCACTTTGTTCTTTCCGCAAAAAAATTCTCCCAATGTGGAGTTGTAAAGTGGGAACTCATGATACCTCCTTCGTTTAAGCATTCGTAAGAAAATATAATTCAAAATACTTGTCTTTTCAAGTTGAAAGACACAATCACAGCAAAGCACTGGAAGTATTTTGTGGAATTTCAAGGGTGAGGAGTTAATCTTAATATATGGTAAAAAACAAAGACGTTTTACTAAAAATGGAAAATGCTACGACTTTTTACCACACAAGAAAAGCTCTGATAGAAGCTGTAGATTTTGCCTTTGAAAAAACCAACATAGAGACGATCTTTGAAAATCGCATAAACAAAATTGGCAAGAAGCCTTATGGCATTTCTATAGGAAAGGCAGCCCATACAATGTTAAAAGCCCTAACAAAAATCATTGAAATAGAAGGCGGAATCCTCATAACGAATATTAAATTAACCGAAAAGTTTGAAAAAATAAGGTGTTTTAGAGGGGGACACCCATATCCCAATAGAGAAAGTGTAAAGTCAGCAAGATATCTCCTTAACGTTCTCCAAGCAGGTCCACCCGGTGAGCCTGTTTTGCTCATCTCTGGAGGCGGTTCTTCAATGCTGGAGCTTCCAAGAACACCTTTAAGAGATTTAGTAAAAATAAACAAACTCCTACTATCCTGTGGTGCCAACATTGAGGAAATCAACACCGTAAGAAAACACCTATCGCTTATAAAAGGGGGGCAATTAATAAAATACCTCAATAAAAAATCTTATGCATTTCTGATGTCTGATGTCGTCAATGATAGAATTGACCTCATAGCCTCTGGGCTTACTACCTGCGATCCCTCCACCTTCCGCGACGCTTTTGAAGTTCTAAAAAAATACGGCATTTGGGATTGCGCCCCAAAAAGTGTAAAACGGATAATTACCGAAGGACTCAACGGAAAAATACCAGAAACCTTAAAAGATTGTAAATTGGCAATGGAAAAAATTGAAAATACCATAATACTGAAAAATTCTGACTTTCTTCTGCAATTAGAGAAATTTTTAAAATCCTTAGGGTATGTAGTGCTAAACCTCGGCAGTGACTTCCACATAGAGATTGAAGAGATGGTGGAGACCTTCTTGAATAAAGTTAAAGAAATAAAGGCAGAAAAACCTCAGAAACCGGTAGCAATAGTTGCAGGAGGCGAAGTATCTCTCAAAGTCATAGGCAAGGGAAAAGGTGGGAGAAATCAAGAACTTGCTATAAGAATGGCTATTGAACTCTCCAAAACAAAGGAGAAGTTTGTATTCACAAGCATCGGAACCGATGGTATCGACGGAATTACTTATGCAGCAGGAGCAATTTGCGACAGCGAGACAATAAAAAAAGCAAAAATACTAAATTTAGAACCAGAAAAATATTTAAAAGATAATGACTCATTTAGCTTTTTCAAAAAGATTGGAGGTCTAATCTATACAGGCCCCACCGGCATCAATGTTAAAGATGTTTACTGCCTTGTGCTAATTAATGAACAAAACTCGATTTATACTTTATAATTAACCTTAGGCAGAAAATGATTTCCCTTGAGCTTTTTAACTATAATTTACCGCCAGAGCTTATTGCGCAGAAACCGCTAAAAGAGCGAGATAAAGCAAGGCTTTTAATCATCAACTTAAAAGACGACATAATAATTCACTCTCATTTTTACAGGCTTCCAGAATTTCTAAAACCCGGCGATATAATCGTTGTGAACAAAACAAAAGTAATAAAAGCAAGGTTATTAGCTCAAGCAAAGGATACAGGTGGGAAACTGGAAATTTTTTTCGTAAATTTTGTAAATGATAAGGATTTTAAAGCCCTCGTTTCCAGTAAGAAAAAGGCAAAGCCAGGAAGAATCTTCACCGTTGGTGAGCATGAACTTATGGCACTCGCTCAAGATGAGGAAAAAGTAACCTTCAAAATCTTATCTGATATCAAAGTAAATGAACTTCTGGAGCTTTACGGTCAGGTACCACTTCCTCACTACATAAAAAGAAATCCCGAAAAAGAAGATGAAGAGTATTACCAGACCATCTTTGCAGAACAGGGCTATTCTGTGGCTGCACCTACAGCAGGGCTCCATTTTACCGAAAGGACGATAAAGGATTTAAGGGAAAAGGGTATAAAAATTGTACCTATAAATCTGAATGTGGGAACCGGGACTTTTAAACCCGTTAAAACGGAAGACATAACCAAGCACAAAATGGACGAAGAGTTTTACGAAATTCCGGAAGATTCAGCGAATATAATAATTGAAGCAAAAAAGCGGGGTCAAAGAATAATAGCCTGCGGTACTACCACCGTGAGAACGTTAGAATCGTGGAAGTTTAGCGAACAAAAATTGAGAGGAAACACAGACCTATTTATTTACCCCGGATTCAAATTTGAAGTCATAGATGGGCTCATCACCAATTTTCACCTTCCAAAATCGACCCCTTTAATTCTTGTTAGCGCTTTTGCCGGGAGGGAGAAGGTTCTCAAAGCTTACGAAGAAGCAATAAAGAAAGGTTACCGATTTTTAAGTTATGGGGATGCAATGTTAATTCTTCCTGAAATTGAAAAAACCTCTAATTAACTTGATACTTTAGATATGGCCGATATTGTGATTGGATTACAATGGGGGGATGAAGCTAAAGGACGTTTCGTCGATTACATCGCCAAAGAATATGATATAATCTGCAGATTTCAAGGCGGAGCTAATGCAGGACACACGATTGTTACAAATAACACAAAACTCGTATTACACCTTCTCCCATCAGGCATAATAAGGCCCGAAAAAAAGAATCTCATTACCGCAGGGGTTTTAATTGATCCCGAGGTTTTCAAAGAGGAAGTCGCAGAAATCTCAAAATTAACAGGCTCTTTAGAAGGCAGGCTTTATGTTGACGAGAGGGCAACAATTGTTCTCCCCTTTCACAAAGAAGAAGATGCACTGGAAGAAGAATCTAAGGGTGGAATCGGTAGCACTAAACGTGGGATTGCATACGCCTATAGAGATTTATATCAAAGAATCGGTATAAGAGTCGGAGACCTCTTCCATGATAAAACCCTGGCTAAAAAAGTAAAAAACATTACAGATTTTAACAACCAAATTATCGCAGCGCGTTTCGGCCACCCACCCTTTGACTACAAGAGGATTCTTGAAGACTTGAAGGAATTTGCTCGCTTCATAAAGCCTTTCATTGTGGACGGATTTGAGTTTATTCACAAGATGGAAAAGGAAGGCAAGAAAATCCTTTTTGAAGGGGCCCAGGGTAGCCTTTTGGATATTATTTACGGCACTTACCCCTACGTAACTTCTTCCCACACCATATCCTCAGGAGCACTGGTTTTCTCTGGACTTCCCCCTCAAAGAATAGATAAAGTTTATGGGGTTTTTAAAGCCTACACAACAAGAGTTGGAAAAGGGCCATTCCCCACTGAAATTAAAGGTGGAAAGGAGGAGTTAATTCGTGACAAAGGTCAGGAATTCGGCGCAACTACAGGAAGACCTCGGAGATGTGGTTGGCTTGATCTCGTTATTATTAAATACTCTATCCTTTTAAACGGGGTTACTAACCTCGTAATGACAAAACTTGACGTACTAAGCGGAATAGAACATATAAAAGTAGCCATAAGATACAAAAAAGATGGTGAGTTAATTGAGCTCCCTCCCCCAATGTCTGAGGATTTTGAATCTGTTGAACCCATTTATGAGGAGTTATCTGGCTTTGAACTATCCACAAGGGAAGAAAGATACGACGAGCTCCCATTAAACGCGAAGAAATACATTGAATTTATTGAAAGTCAATTAGGGCTTTCTATTGACTACATTTCTGTAGGTCCCGAACGAGAAAAACTAATTAAAAGAAATCCTTAAAGTAAAGTCCCAAGTTTAAAAGCCTCAACTTCAACATCAAAATATTTCTCAGGCACATTATCTTTAAGGGCAGCGATGGCTTCCTCTTCGGAAAAAAAGTCTTTTAAATACCTTGAAACGTAACCAAAGGCAACTATGTTAACAAAAAATCCCGAGTTAAATTTTTCATAACACGTGCGAGTAAAGGGAACCCTTTCGAAATTAAACCTCTCCTTTAGTTCACTCTGATCTTCCTCAATCAAGACAATTTCATCAACAATCACCAAGCTCCCCTCTCTGGCAGTTTTCAGGTAATAACTAAGGGATTCAGAAGTAAGGGCGACCAAGACATCTGAGTACTCCACATAAGGGAATGCAATCCAATTTTTACTCAGAACCACGTCTGCGGAAGTAATTCCACCTCTCACCTGAGCACCGTAATAAGAACCTTGAGTTGCATAATTCCCGGCTTTAACAGCCGAATCAGCAGTTAAGACGCCAAGCAAAATTAAACCCTGTCCGCCCGTTCCGGCATATCTGACCTGCAAAGTATCCATTTTAAAATTCTCCTATCGTTATTTTATTCAAAACATCATCTTGACTCTGCACATTTTTCAAGTTGACAGAATTCTTCCTCAAATAATCAAGGTACTCATAAGGATCTTGAGAAAGGTTTCGTCTACCATAATGGGTCGGGCAGGTACTGATAGCCTGTACAAAGGAAAAACCAGGAGTTAATATAGCCTTTTTAATTGCATTAACCAGTTGTGGGAAATGAGCGACAGTGTATCTCGCCACATAACTTGCACCTGCAGCCTTTACAAGTGCAGCAACGTCAAAGGCAGACTCAACATGGCCTTTCTTTGAAGTAGATGTCTTAGCACCCCGGGGAGTGGTAGGAGAATATTGACCACCCGTCATGCCGTAATTGTTGTTGTCAGCCATAATGCAGGTAATATCTATATTTCTTCTCGCTGCGTGGATGAGATGGTTACCACCGATAGAGGCAAGGTCTCCATCCCCTCCAACTACAATGACAGTCAAATCTGGCTTTGTTAGCTTAACACCCGTCGCGAAGGCAAGAGCTCTACCGTGAGTTGTATGAATAGAATCCGCTTTAATATACGGGCTTGGTATCCAGCCAGAGCAGCCAATCCCAGACACAAAGACAACCTCTTCTCTCCTGAGTTCCAGTTCCGTTAATGCCTTTGCAATGGCCTTTAAAATGATGCCATGACCACAGCCTGGACAAAAAGCAGTGGGAAAGAAATCTGTTCTTATCCAATCCATATAATTTTTCATAGATGGGCCTCCACTTCTTTTACAATGACTTCCGGAGTTATAACACACGTTCCAAGCTCTAAGATGGGAATTATCTCAACATCAACCAGCCTTTCAAGCTCTCTCGATAAATGACCAGCATTCATTTCCGGTACAAAAATCTTTTTCACACCGGAAAGCCTTTCCTTTACATACTTTTCCCACATAGGCCATATAACTTTGAACCTGAAAAATCCTGCTTTTATACCCTTTTCTCTCAGTCTCTTTACAGCCTCAAATCCGCTTCTTGATGAGATTCCATAGGAAGCTATGACTATTTCCGCATCTTCAATGAATTCCTCGTGCGATTCAAAGATATCGGAAACGTTATTACGAATCTTTCCTATAAGATGTTTAACGATCTTTCGGTGAACTTCCGGGTCCTGTGTTACTCGTTTTCCCCACTCTGTATGGGTAGATCCAGTTATTAAAAGTGACTTACCGTCACCGATAAGGGGCATCGGGCCTGCGTCCTTCTCGTCAAAACTAAAAGGTGGAGCATCTGGATCGTGCTCTCTATCGAATATATTTATCTCTTCAGGATAAACCACCGGTTCTCTTAAATGTCCAATTGCTTCATCCGTCAAAATAATAACGGGGACCCTATATCTTTCTGCCAAATTAAAGGCTCTAATTCCAAATTCAAACAGCTCTTGACAAGACCAGGGGGAAAGTACGATTATTTCGTAATCTCCATGAGTGGCGTATCTTACCTGATGATAGTCACCCTGAGACGGTCGCGCGGCTTGACCAGTGGAAGGACCCGCTCGCTGAACGTCAACAATAACCAGCGGAGTCTCAGTAAAGATTGCATATCCCAGATTTTCCACCATAAGATCAAAGCCAGGCCCACTGGTGGCTGTCATAGCCTTCACTCCTGTCCAAGAGGCTCCAATGCAGGCTGCTATAGAGGCTATCTCATCTTCACCTTGAAAGTAAACACCTTCTCCTGACTCTTCAAACCTTTGCTGAACACGTGTAATTACCTCACTTGCAGGCGTTATAGGATACCCCGCATAAAATCTCATTCCAGCACAAAAGGCACCATCAGCAACAGCCTCATCACCCTGAACCAGAAATCTTCCCGGACTAATTGGCAACTTAATTCTTTTCCACGGCATCTTCAATCTCCTTCACTTCTATTGCAAAATCAGGGCAAAAGTTTTCACACATCATACACCCTATGCAATCTTCCAACCTTGTAGGTATTACTTCTCTAAATCCCCTAAAACTTTCTTTTTCTGCGATGTCGAATACATCCTTGGGACAAATCTTAACACAGATATAGCAGGCTTTACACCAGTCGTGATTAATTTCTATTTCAAAGCGTTTATTCATACAACTCCTTTCTTTTTAAATTTTAAATAATCTTCCTCCGAATATCCAAGTTCCAGAAGAATTTCCTTTGTATGTTCGCCAAGTAACGGCGGGTGCCTGTAAATATCCAGTTCAATATCTCCGAAGTGTATCGGGTTTCTCATCAACTTAATACGGCCTGCCGTTGGATGATCAATTTCCTGAATGAATCTCCTGTAAACTACCTGTTCGTCGTTTATTGCTTTGTCCACAGTATTTATAGGACCAGCTGGGATATGCGCCTCATCAAGCTTCTCAAGCCAGTATTTACTTTCACGCTTAGCAATGATTTCCTCTATGATGGGTATGAGAACATCCCTGTTTTCAAGGCGCTTAGCGTTGGTTTCAAATCTCGGATCTGTGGCAAGATCTTCCCTTTCAATTACTTTGCAAAAACGCTTCCACTGTTCTTCATTTCCCACACCTATTATTATGTAGTCATCACTGGCCTTAAACACCTGGTAGGGAACTATATTGGGATGAGCATTACCATATCTCTTCGGTATAATACCTCCAATTAGATAGTTATTTGCAACATTTACCAGGCTTGCGATAGTTGATTCCAGTAAAGAATTATCAATCATTGCACCTTCACCTGTCCTATTCCTTCGTATAAGAGCTGATTCGATCGCAATAACGGTGTATAAAGCGGTAAGCACATCGCAAATTGCAACTCCAACTTTCATCGGTTCTCCATCGGGCTCACCAGTTATGCTCATAAGCCCACTGATACCCTGAATTAAAACATCATAACCTGGTTTATGTGCCTTAGGACCAGTAAGTCCAAATCCTGTTACTGAGGCCCAGATAATATCGGGTTTTATTTTCTTTACTTCATCATAAGTCAAATGCAGGCTATTTAGGACATCGGGTAGAAAGTTTAATATCATTACATCACTGCGTTTAATTAGTTTCTCAAGGATTTCTCCGGCCTCTTCGGACTTTAAATTCAGGGTCATTCCCCTTTTATTTTTGTTAGCACACATGTAGTAGGCACTTTCTCCACCCGCAAAGGGTGGTCCCCAGCCTCGGGTTTCGTCACCTGTCCCTGGCCTTTCCACTTTTATCACGTCTGCTCCAAGATCCCCGAGGATCATACCCACTGTGGGGCCTGCAAGAACCCTCGAAAGATCAAGGACTTTAACACCCTCAAGAGGTTTCATAAATTTTTCCTCCTAAATACGACTCTCTCAATAAAGGTGACAAGAAGAATGGATAGGAGCGCTGTACCGAGTGCCCAGAGATTTTTGTCAAAGTTAAAATCGGGTTTATAATATTTAATGATTGGGAAAGCAATGGCAACGATAGTGCCAACTATCATAGCGACAATGGCAGCATTGGGAGTGGGTATCCTTTTCCCCCTAACCACCCAATAAACACCGGCAAGAACAATTATTGCAGCAGCACCCCTTATGGCATAGGAGATATAACCTGTATCGAGAACAAAACCTTTGAGGAATACGGCTAATGGAATAAGGAGTATCCCCACTATAAAAGTAAACCACCGAGAAACCTTTAGAATTTTCCTTTCATCCGCTTCCTTATTAATGAGATTGTGATAAATATCTTTCACAAGAATTGTAGAAATAGCAAACATTACAGGTGCAATAGTGGAGAGGATTGCGGCAAGAATGCCAGCGAGAGCTATCCCACCAAACCATGGGGGAACAAACTTTGGAGACATTAAAAGGCTTGGCAGTGCTTGTTTGGGATTTGGCACATCGGCAAATTTCCCCGTTGCTGCAATCATTCCAAGAGTCGCGGTCAAGATTCCCGTTGGGAAGATTAATAATGCGCTTAAAAGAGCAGCATTCTTTGCAGTCTTTTCATCTTTTGCAGCGAAAACCGGCTGAATTGAAGCCTGAGCTGCGAAAGCACCAAACATACCACCAATTATCCAGCCGAGAACCTGATTTGCTCCAACGCCGAAAGGACTTTTATAAACTTCCACATTCTTTCCTACTTCAGCAAGGGCAGAAAACAGACCAGAGTAACCACCAATTTTTATAAGTCCAATGATAAAAGTAGAAATTATTGAAAAGTACAGGAAAAAAGTATGAATCACATTAGTCAGAGTAATAGACCAGAACCCACCCGCCGTGACATAAATCGTAACAAGGAGACCGCCCAGTATAACCCCCTCTGAAAATTTCATGTTAAGGGTGGAAGCAAGCACAGATCCAACCGTCTGGATCTGAGCATAACCGAGAATTATGTAAGCGAAAAGAAAAGCAATTGCTGAAATGGTCCTTACTTCCTTGCTGTAAAGCTTTTCAATCATTTCAGATACGGTGTATACATGGTTCTTCCTATAGTGTTTCGCAAGGAGAAAGCCAAACAACGCCATCCCGATGGAAGTTGAAATGTTATACCAAGCAGAAGAAATACCCGTTGCATAAGCTCTCTCAGAAACGCCGATGGTACTCATACCACCGAGCCATTCCCCTACAACCACCACTGTACAGAGCAACAATCCGAGATTCCTCCCAGCAATCAAATAGTCTGTGCCTGACTTTGCAAGTTTTTGTGCGAGAAGGCCAATAGCGAGTACTACCACAAAATAAACAAAAAGTATAATAAACTGAACTGAAAAGTGCATTTAACCTCTCCTTTTGAAATAAATTATATTTCAGCAGATGTGCATTATCAAGCAAAATTGCTAAAAATAAAACAAATACCTGAGTTTAAAGACACCCCTTGCGGTTGTCCTTGCGAGCCGTCACTGGCAAAATCTTTTGACAACACAAGGTAAATCCAACTCTTAGGCCTGAAATTGTAAGAAATTAAGAGATTCACATTTTTACTCGCCGTTTCATATGATTTGATAAGCTTAACATACTGTCCATAGAAACTTACCAATAAATCCTTATTCAGGGCATATTGAAACCTTGGTTGAAAGGAAAGAGTATACTCTTCTAAGCTCGTAGAAGGGTCAAACTCAAGCCATCCTCTTAAACGTATCTCCCAATTATACCTGGAATCCCCATGGATTCTAAATACCCCACGGTGAGACACCATCAATCCCTCATATCCACGATAATAGTTATAACCTCTATGGAGACCGAGACCTCCCCTGAACTCTAATCTTGCATTGGGAGAAGACCAACCATCAATGTTAACCTCATATTCTTTTATATAATCCTCAACATACTCTCTCCCTCCAGAGAGGTGAAACTCAATCCCAGCGCCATTTTTGTAATTCAAAGAAGTATGTAAGAACAAGAAATTTTGGCTCTTCATTCCTTCATACGCTTCTGCTTTGCTATTGAAACCCAAAGAAAAAGAAGCATATTGAAGTTTACTCCCGGCAATTTCAAAATTAGGTCCAGCCATAATTGCAACTCTGCGAAGTCCAACCCATGGCGTATACCCTATCTCAGAAACATTATAAAGAGTATCAATATTCATAACAGAAAACATGAAGTGATGATCTTCTTCAAGGGTGGTAATGTGTAAAGCAAAGGCATTCCCCACATTTTTTTCATAGAGCGAAACAGAGTAAGTTCCTGTCAGTTCTGTTTTTTGAATAAAGTAGTGAAAATTGATGCCAGCAGAGTGGTTTTTGAAAATATCATCTTGGGAAACTTTTCCTGAATAAATAAAACCAAAATTGGAGTACCCTGAAAGTTGTTTTCTAAAGGATAGAACATTATAAACTGCCTTCTCCTCTCGTATGGTATCTCCATAATCGTCAATATAAAAGGCAACATCAGTCAAAGTAGAAAGCAAACCTCCTTCGAACCCGCGAGACTTGATAAAGCCCTTAAACCCAAAAATCAAAGGAACAATGGTACTTCCATACAATGCCTTACCTATTCTTCTGGAGTAAAATGGATTTATGGATGGGCCAAAGCCAAAGGTGTAAGGATTAGAACGAAATCTAAATACCTCGCCCCCTTCAACGAAAAAAGGCCTCCTTTCCTCAAGATACTCTTCATATTTACCCAGTTTTAAAATAAAGGGATCCGCTTCCACCTGCGAGAAATCCGGATAAAAAGTAAAATTTAATGACAGCTATTTGAAGGAGACCATTTTGAACCTACTCCCGCTCTTAACCTGAATTCCATGCTGTCTTTTTCCACCAATATAACGGGCAAAAGTTCAAATCCAAAGGACTTATTTGGCAATTTTAACTCAATTTCAATTGGGAAATCAACGGGATTTAATCCCCACTCCCTCCCATACTTACCAAGATAAAGTCTTTCATTAGTCTCGGTGATAAACCGTGTTGCCTCCATGCGAAAAATTGGGTTTTTTAGGTCATACTGGAGAGTTTTAAAGGGAATTTTTATTTCCACTATGTATTCTCCGTTGTAGTTTCTAACGGCTGAAAACCAAACCCCGTCCCAACTATCATCGGGTAACTTTCCCCCACCCGTGATAATACGATCGACCTGCACTCCCGCCACATTTACACCGAAGAAATAAACACTACCTCCTCTACCAAAGGTATCAAAGTAAACACCCACAAAATCACCTTCTGCTACATCCCTCAGCCCTACCCTACTCACTACCTGGTCTTGCTCACACCTAAAAGCAACGTATATCGAGTTTTCCGTCTGAAGTACATAAAATTTGGTAGCGAAAGAAGGTAATTCTTTATCCTGAGGCTCAAATACTTTAAAATTGCTAAAGACTAAAGCAGAGTCCCACAAGGGTTCAAGAAATCCATCCAGCTTAACATCTTCCGTGATCAAAGGAACTCTTAAAGCTGAAGATAGGATGAGCATAAAAATTAGCATCAACTCCCCCCTTTGTTCGTGTTGCTAACAATTATAAAGTACGCAATGCGAACAAATGAAAGGAGACTTCCACGGCAAAGCTAATATCCTTAGCCAAAAAATCGCGTGAATTCCCAAAAATTAACTTCTCTATTTAGTGCAAAGAGACCTACTTCCTTTCCACTCCGGAAGGTGCTGCATAAGAGTGAACCATCTCTTTCTTCAATCTTAAAATCGTCAAAATTTTTGAGTTCACCATAGAGAAAGACACTGAAATTTCTTGTTTTTGTAACTGATAAGAAGGTAGCACCCGGAAAGGGAACCCTTAAGCCTCCCATATTTAGACCCGCATAATGACCGGTCTTCCATGCAACGGTGTTCAAGTGCATGAATTTGAATTCACCCGTTATTTTATCTCTCACTCTGACGGCATCACCGCCAGAAAACACTTCTTCATACTGCGTTTGCATAAACTCGTTCACCTTAATCTCCGGAATAAGGGGATTTGCAACGGTTCCCTTTGCCACGATCAATGCATCACAGGGAATTTGTTTTCCGTCTTTCAAATAGACACATTTCCCATCAAACATTTCTATTTCGTTTGCCAGAACAATTCTGGCAAAGCGCGAAAAATAAGCAGTTAGTCTCTTTCCCAGTTCATCGAATACCAGAGTGCTCAGGGGATAAGAAGAGGAAGAAACAACGGTAGTAACAATGCCATAGGAATATAAAATATCAATGAGTTCAAGGGTTACCATTCCGAAGCCGTATATAACCGCTTTTCTAACCCTTCCATTCAAAATGAGGTTTCTTAATTCCAGCATTGAGTTAAACTCATCGGGATAAAAAGCTCCGTGAAAAGCACAGGCACGATGTCGTGAACCCGTTCCAATAAATAATTTCTCATAGTTCCATTCCTTATTCGATGAAAACACAACTTTCCTTTCTAAATCAACTCCCAGCACTTTCTCATTGAACACAATTTCTATACCTTCAGGTGGTGCCTTAACTAAGTTGGAAGGCTTAATTTCTTTTTTCAAAACCGATGGCCCCGCCATCTTTACGAAAAGAAAAGAAGAATCAGTGATTATTTTAATTCTTAAATTGGGCCTTAATTTTCTTAAAGTTAAGGCACAATTAATGGATGCAGGACCTGAACCAACTAATACGTATTCACTCAATGCCGAGTTCTCTTAATTTACCCGCTTCAGGCCATCCCTCTTCATTCCAGCCTCTTCTTCTGTAATAAAGATTAAGTAGCCTTTCAAACTCTGACCTGTCGTAAGCCTCACCCGCTGAAGGTCCGCTCTCAGCAGGGAGATTGAAAATCCTTTCCGGTAAAGTATCCTGATCCTTTGTAATACCTGCCTTTCTGTTATAAAGATTCTCAACATTCCAGACCCTTTCCCCAACCCTATAAAGTTCTTCAGGAGTTATTGAAATACCTAAGAGGGATTGAATCAAAGTACAGTAATCCTCAAGTTCATAATATCCTCCAACAAAGGCACAAACACCGAGAGAATCCTGAAGTGCCCTCATATTTTGATTAGTTATGAGAAAATCGATCTTTTCGTCTGTATATTTCAATCTATACTCTGGATCAGGCGCGTTATAGACTTCCTGCGACGTATTGAAGCCCCGCAGATGACAGGCACCGCGGGTAGAAGTGGCATACCCGATACCCATCCCTTTTATACCCCTTGGGTCATAGGCTGGAATTTCCTGCCCCTTCACGCTCATCGAATATTCTGGATGACCAAAATGGGAAGCCAACCTCAGTGAACCCTCTTTTATGATCGTCCCAATGCCTTCGTTTCTTCCAGCAAGTTGTATTAACTTGATCATCGCTTCTCCATCGCCAAAATTGGCCTCTACCGGCAAATCCTTAACATGCCCATCTTCATAAAGATCCATGAGACAAGCAACAGTTGAGCCGAGAGAAATTCCATCAAAGCCGTATTCGTTGGCTAAATGGTGCGCCAAAATTACATACTTCAAATCTGTTACACCCGTAGCACCGCCAAAAGCCCACTGTGTCTCGTATTCGGGTCCGCTTACAAGATAAATCCTGCCTTCATACTCCACTCTTGTGATCCTATTACAACTAACAGGACACTGGGCACAGGCACCAGCTCTAACAAAAAACAGTCTATTCACTTCGGTGCCATTTATACTCTCAAATCCTTCAAGATAGGAATCCCGGAAGTTTCTCGTTGGAAAAGAACCGGCAAGATTTATACTCCTTACATTTCCCGTTGTCCCAAAAGTTCTGAAACGTTTAAGGCCTTCTGATTGCCTAAGACGGGAATACAAATTGCTTAATATTTCCTTAAATTTATGAGCTTCTCCTTTGAATTCTATCTTAGATTTTCCAAGAATTGCGATCCCCTTTAGTTTCTTACTCCCCATTACTCCACCTGCGCCGCCTCTTCCCAGCGCTCTGTGACCATCCACAAAAATCCCTGCAATGGGAGACAGATTTTCTCCTGCAGGTCCAATCACAAGGGTTTTGCTCTTCGGATGGGTTAATTTTTTAAGCAATATATCCGTCTCCGATGTTGTCTTACCCCAAAGCTTAGAGGCATCCCCGAAAATTACTTTCTTGCCCTCAATATAAACATAGACCGGAGAGTCAGAAATACCCTCCACTACAATAACATGATACCCGGCTAAAGCCATCTCCATTCCAAAATGGCCACCCGCATTGGTGCTTGTGATTGTGCCAGTCAATGGGCTTCTCGTAACACAGGAAAGCCTTGCAGCGCCAGGGACAGTTGTACCTGCAAAGGGCCCTGTGGAGAAAATTAGCCTGTTTTCTGCTGAATATGGCTCAATTGAGGGCTCAACCTCCTTGAAAAATATGTAATCACCTATACCTCTGCCGAGCAGGTATTTCCTGAAGATCTCCTCACTCAGTTCTTCAATGTAGTAAGTTTTATCAGATAAGTTTATTCTCAAAATTTTAAAACTCATTTTACACCTTCCACCCTGTTAACATTTGAAAAGTGCTTTATGTCCGCCGATTCATCAGCATCAACAAAAGCAAGAGCGTCCTGCAAGCAAACTTTCACACACTCCGGGTCACCTCCACACAGGTCACACTTAATCATAAATTGCATTTCAGGGTCTGGGTAGATAAAACCCCATGGACAGGCAAAAGTACACTGCCTGCAGAGAATGCACTTCTCTTTCTCGTAATGAATGACATTAAATTTCTTCTCCAGCGCACCAGTTGGACAGGCTCTTACACAAAAGGCATCTCCACACTGAGAACAGAATTGGGGATAGAAATTGAAAAAGGTCTTGCCTTTAACAACCCTTATGCGAGAATAGCCGTGGCTGTAAAGACTGAAATGGCCTGAGCTGCAGGCCATTTCACAAAGTCTGCATCCCGTACAATTTTCGTAGTTCACCATTAACACTTTCATGATTATATATTTTAAACTCCAATAACCGGAACAAACTCTTTAAAGAAAATACCAGAAGGAGAGACCCTTGTGTTAAAGGCAAGAACATAATCAGCCTTCTTCAGCACCTCCAAGTAAGTCTTACCAAACTTTTGATCCATTTCAAAGTTTGCCGACATATACTTTGCATCCTCCCGTTGAATTACAAAAATAAGTCCTTTTTTACCAGGCCACTCCAACAGAGTTTTCAAATGCTTAGTCCCTCTAAGGGTAGGCGCATCGGGAAATAATCCGATAGAATCTTTTACCAATGTACAGGATTTGACCTCAATCAATATTTCATCATTAACAAGAAAATCGAAACGTGAGTCGAGAAAGACAAACTCACGCCTAAAATCCTTTACCTTGAAGGGCATTTTGTTAATATTTTCTACAAACAGTTCGTTTGCAAGATGAGCATTAACAGATACAAAAATATTTCCCTCTTTTGCAAGCACCACCTCATAACTTGTTTTTCTCTTAGGAAGAACTTTTCGGGTCACAAAAACTTCTGCTCCGGGATAAATAAGCTCTCCGAGCCTGCCAGAATTTGGTAGATAGGCCAGCTGAAGACTCCCGTTAATTTCAACAAAAAGCCTGAATCTCTTCTCCCTCTTTACAACTCTGGCTGGAATTAAATTCTGAAAGTACATGCAAAAAATTTTACACGAAAAATAAAGGAAATCCGCATACACCCAAAATAGCATGTGAAATTCATTGAATAAAATCGGTAAAAGCAATAAAATTTCCATTAACTGGTCTGTTATTTAAAAGCTATAAGGTAATTAACGATGGCTAAGGTAAAAAACAGGATCCCCTACAAAGAAGCACGTCTTATGGTTGAAAAAATCAAAGAAATACTTAGTAAAAAAGGCATAACACACGAAATTTATGGCTCTTTTGTAAGGGAGGAAGAGACCATTGGAGATTTAGATCTGCTTCTCTATGAGCAGGACTGCGAAAAGGCAAAGAAATTACTTAAAGGCCTCGATTTTTATTCACGCATTGAATTCTACTGTATTCCTGAAGAATACAAAGATAGCTGGGAGAGTTTCGCCCTCTACCTAACTGGCTCTGGAGAATTTAACATATGGATGAGAGCAATTGCAAAGAATAAAGGGTATCTTCTAAGTCAATATGGCCTTTTCGACAGAGAAACAGGAAAGCTTATAACAACCAGGGAAAAGGAAATTTTTCACCTCTTGGGGCTGGAGTATATACCACCAAAAAAACGGAGTATAAGATTCAGAAACGAATGGAGAGCTTATTTTAAAAAAGCTTGCTGAAAGCGATAACCTATTACAACGTATCTATCCTCACTCTGCAGACAGTATAATCGTAACATCTATTCGGCACGTCATAACACTGGCATTTCAATGTACTATCTGCTGGCAAATGAACGGAGCAGACATCATCCTTTTTTTGAGGTGAACATCCTCTATCATTTTTGACGTCTTCCGTGTGGGTATCTCATTCATGAACATCGCATCTATTATCTCATCTGGGATAAATATAACTCTCTTCCTATCTGGTAATATACCGGGATTGTAGTTGCTGCCTCTTGCCTTCAATACCTTTATATCTATCTCTCCTACTATCGTCCTTGGCTTTCCTGTGTAATCCCCGTTCTTCTCCGTCTCTTGAGGCTCCCTTGAATATTCCGCTCGTTTCTTTTTTAAAATTTCTTCCCTTAAACATCTTTTGTGATTGGCCTGTTAGTCATCTTATTACTCAAAATGCGAAGGAACAAATCGCCCATAATATCTTAATAAGCGTGAGTTGCTCTGCCTTATGAAGTTTGGTAAATATTTTGTGAAAGATGTTAAAGAGGAGATAAACGTAGAGGAGATGCTCAAAGAAATTGAGGATGGCGAAGAACTTGTAAACGTGGAGTCAGAGGACAAGGTGGTGAAAATCTGGGTTGAATAATATCTGAAACAGTAAAATAAAAAAAAGCGGGGCTTAAGCCCCGCTTTTTTGCTTACCCTACTTTATCAGGAATATCTTCTTTGTCTCTTTAAATCTGCCTGAATTGAACCTGATAAAGTAGATACCCGCACTTAATTTGCTTCCATCCCATGTTATAGTATAACTCCCTGCTCTCTTATTCCCATCTACAAGGGTTGCAACCTTCTGACCAAGAGGGTTGTAAATAGCAATGTTCACATCTGCATCCTCTGGAACATCATAGATTATTCTGGTTATGCCTGTAAGTGGATTGGAATATACCTTCATTATTCCGTTCCTCGCGTTGTAATTGCTTCCTTCCTCTACTCCTACCCCAGGACCATAGACCGCTAATCCTCTATCAAATATTCCAATCCATTTATTACCCGATGCATCAATCGCTATTGCAGTAACCCAATTATCAGGTAGGCCTGAATTTGATGTTCTATACACAGTCCAGTTTGTCCCATCAAACTTAG
>JASEFR010000014.1:35345-50368 GCA_030019025.1 bacterium | reverse complement strand
TACCCAGCTCAATCGGTGAGTGCTCAACAATTAAAGCATCTTCATAAAATAAAACTGGTTTGAGCATAAACCCCTGATCCAAAAGACGTTTTATAAGGACATCTTTTGAAATCTTCAAAGTATTTACCCTTACGGCACTTTTAGGCCTTTTCACCACGCACTCTAAAAAATTGTCAAGATCATCTCCGTAAAAGGAGGATAAGAATCTATAAAGTTCCGAGTTAGCTTTGAGATTCTCAAGGTCCATTTAATCCCCCCATCTCTTCAATCTGCGAAATCCATAACCTTTCCTGCTGGAGTTTACCCTGCTTATACATATTATATAATAGGTATTGATACCCTATATTGTAGGCTACCACAATGACGTTTCTCAAAAACCTCACATATCCCGTTCGCAAAACGGGGGTTTTATCAAAAAGATTCAGGAAATCTTTCTCTTCAAGGTAAAGAAGGCGTTCTATGGGAGGAGCGATCAACTCCTCCCTGTACATAGAATGCACCTTAAGGTTTTTTTTCTTTCTGTTTAATGGACACACCTCCTGACAAACATCACATCCAAAAACCCAATTCTGCATTCTCACAGCAAGTTCCTTTGGAATTACTCCTTTGTATTCAATTGTCAAATAGCTTATGCACCTTGAGGCATCAAGTACCCCTGGTTTAATCAGTGCTCCCGTGGGGCAAGACTCGACACAGAGATTACACCTCAAGCATGGATTATCTTCTAAACTCTCAACGGATTCCGCCAAATCCCTGCTGAGAAAGGCACCACCTATGTGGAAATAGGAACCCCACTCCGGATCCAGAAGTAAAGTGTTATAACCGAAGATGCCAAATCCTGCGAATCTCGCAATTGGCTTCTCTAAGACGGGAGAACTGTCAACGAATACCTTGTATTGCAGGTCTTTGTGCTTTAGTTCAAGTTCCGATAAAACATCGGCAATAAGATTTTTTATAACAGCATGATAATCTGTTCTTATTGCATATTTTGAAATTAGGGCCTTTCCGGTTGTGCTAATCTCATTCCAGTGGATATCACCATAAAAAGCCCTCACAACAAGAATGGATCTGGTCCATTCAGGGAAGGATCTCCTCTTATCTATGGTCCTTTTAAGGTAGGTCATTTCACCATTGTAAGCCATTTCAATCCACTTTTCATAAAAAGCAATTTCTCTCGTCAAATCAGGAGGAGTGACGATGCGATACTCCATAAAATTAAAGGTATCTTCTTATTGCTGAGATTTCAATGCACTTCCCTGTATTTTCGTCAATCTTGGCAAAAACACCCTCCAGCCCGGGTTCCGACTCCTCTGGCTCAAAACTAACAGGCATCTGGCTCAAAAACCTGCGGATAAAAAGTTCTTTTTTCACTCCGATCACGCCACCCAGTCCACCTGTCATCCCTGCATCGGTAATATATCCTGTTCCACCGGGAAGGACCTTGGCGTCAGAAGTTTGTACATGGGTATGAGTCCCGACTATGAGAGAAACCCTTCCGTCCAAATAATGGGCAAGACTCAACTTTTCTGAAGTAGCCTCAGCATGGAAATCGAGTATTATTACATCCGCCTTGTGCTCTCTCAAAAACTCGTCAGCAACCCTGAAGGGACAATCATAGGGTTCCATAAATACTCGTCCCAAAAGGTTAAAAACTAATACTTTATAACCCTTCACGAAAAAAAAATTAAAACCGCGCCCCGGAATTCCTGGTGGATAATTTAGTGGTCTTATAACCCAATCTGTGTTTTCAACAAAAAAAATTCCCTCCCTCCTATCCCATATGTGGTTGCCACCCGTTAGAACATCAACTCCTGCACTCTTAACTTCCAATGCCGTTTTTTCAGTAATCCCAATTCCGCCTGCGAGATTTTCACCATTGGCAACTACAAAGTCGATTTCAAACTCTTCTTTTAACTTGGGAAGGAGATTTTTAACCACTTCCCGCCCTTTACTACCTACTATATCTCCGATAAATAAAATATTAATCACCGCGCGTACTCCACCGCTCTCGTCTCTCTTATCACCACTACCTTTATCTGCCCCGGAAATTCCAACTCACCTTCGATTTTCTGAGCGACTTGTCTGGCAATATCAAAGGCTTCCGTATCAGAAACCTTTTGCGCTTCCACAATGATTCTTATTTCCCTGCCGGCTTGAAGGGCATAGGCCTTTTCAACCCCTGAAAAACTTAAAGCAATCTGCTCAAGCTTCTCAATTCTCTTTAAGTAAGCCTCTATGCTTTCCCTTCTCGCTCCGGGACGAGAACCGGAAATAGCATCAGCTGCCTGTACAAGAACCGCAATTGGGTTCTTAGGGGACTCTTCGCCATGGTGGGAAGCAATAGCATTCACCACAAGGTCATTTTCCCCCAGCCTCTTAGCAATTTGTGCACCAATTAATGCGTGGGGACCCTCAAAAGTTTCATCCGCCGTCTTTCCGATGTCATGCAAAAGACCAGCCCGCCTTGCATAGTGAACTGGAAGGCCTAACTCACTGGCCATTATCCCCGCTATATAAGCAACTTCCATTGAGTGTTGCAATAGATTCTGCCCATAACTGGTTCTGAACTTCATCTTACCAATTTGCTTCAGCAATTCAGGATGGAAACCAGAAAGACCAAGCTCTAACGCGGCATCTTCACCGATTTTTTTAAGGTGTTCGTCAAATTCCGATTCTACTTGAGCATAAATCTCTTCAATCCTTGCAGGATGGATCCTTCCATCCTGAATCAACCTCTCAAGGGTAAGCCTTGCCTTTTCCCTCCTAATAGGGTCAAAGGACGACAAGATAACTGCTTCAGGAGTATCATCAATAATTACCTCCACACCCGTTATCGATTCAAAGGTTTTTATGTTTCTGCCTTCTCTCCCGATAATTCTACCCTTTAAATCATCAGAGGGAATGGGGACGATGCTTGTCGTGCTCTCCTGAGAAACCACAGTAGCAACCCGCTGAATTGCCTGCAAAACAAGTTCCTTGGCTTCTTTCTCAGCCTTTTCCTTCGCTTCCTCTCTTATTTTGTACATTAGTTGAGCTGCTTCATACCTAACCTGTTGTTCAAGACTTCTGAGCAGTTCCTGCTTTGCCTCCTCCCTCGTCAGCCTCGCAATTTCTTCAAGCTTTCTCGCCGCCTCTTCGTTAAGCTTATCCAGCCTTTCTTCCTTTGCCTGAATGGATTTTTCTCTCTCTTTAAGTTCGCTTTCCAGCTGTTTAAGTGCAATTTCCCTTCTCGTAAGCTGTTCCGCTCTTTTATCAAGGGCCTGCTCCTTCTCAATCAATTTTTTAGACGTTTTTTCCAGTTCCTTTTTGGCTTCAAAGGTCTCTTTCTCAAACTTCCTTCTCTCTTTCATCCAGTATTCTTTTGCCTGATTTTCACCTTCTCTCTTTATCTCTTCTGCTTCTTTTTTAGCGTTTTCAATTATCTGCTCAGCAGTTCCAAGGGCTTGTTCAAGCTTCTTTCTGTAAATGCCCTTAAAATACCCAACACCAAGACCAAAACCCGCTAAAATTCCTACAATTCCGAAAATTATCGCTATCATTGCTCTTCCTCCTTCTGAAAGATCTTTACATCTTTGATTTTATCTGGCAGATAATCCTGCTTTGCTCCACGACCTTTTCCGTAGGGATAGACATATCCCACGCCTCTTCCAAGCTTTTTTGCTCCTTTATAGTGGGAATCCATCAAATGGAGAGGGACGGGTAATCTTCCTGTTTTTTCAACAACTTCCCTTGCTTTAGCAAGGGTTCTTATAACAGCATTGGATTTTTTAGCAAGCGCTAAATATAAAACAGCAAAAGTTAAAATAATATCCCCCTCTGGCCTCCCCACCATCTCAAATCCTTCCTTGCAGGCACTCACGACCCTAATAGCATCAGGGTCTTCAAGTCCAATGTCTTCACAGGCATGAACAAATAACCTTCTAATTATGTAAAGAGGGTCCTCACCCTGCTCAAGTAACCTAACCAACCAATAAACCGCTGCATCGGGGTTTGAACCCCTAATAGATTTAATCAGCGCGGAAATCATGTCATAATGCTCGTCCTGAGTCAGGGTATAAGCCCTGTGGGGCATAATTTCCTGAATAAGCGACATATTTATTTCTTGCAATTTTTGGTTTATTGCCACTAATAGTGCGGTTTCCAGAACATTTAAGGCTCTCCGCGCATCACCATCAGCCATCTGGGAAATTCTAACGAGCACATCATCACCAACTTCAATGTGATACTCTCTCGCAATTAAATTCCTTGCACGTCCCAAGATTTTCAATATGTCTTCCTCACCAAGAGGTTTAAATTCAAAGAGCATGGATCTTGATAAAAGCGCAGAAGAGATGGCAAAGTAAGGGTTGTGGGTAGTAGATGCAATTAAAATAAGACTCCCATCTTCTGTAAAGGGAAGGAAAAATTCCTGATAAAGCCTGTTAAGCCTATGAATTTCATCAAGATATAATATAGCTGGCTTCCCTGCCATTTTAAAGTAACTAATCAGGTGATCAACGAGATTCTTGATTTCAGAAGGCTTTATTTTTGCTGCGTTAACTTCTTCAAACCTGGTCTTAACAAAATTTGCAATTATCCTTGCAAGTGCTGTTTTGCCACATCCAGGAGGCCCAAAAAAGATAGAACTCTTTAACCTTCCATTTTCAATAAGTACCCTAAGGGGCTTTCCGTCCCCAACAAGGTGTTGCTGACCAGCAAATTCCTCCAGAGTCTGTGGCGCAAGCCTGACCGAAAGCGGTAAAAAATCCTTATTTTTGTTTTCAAAGATATCAAATTGCAAAGATGAACACCTCCTTTGAAGTATTTATGCATTATGAGGCCCTCCCAGTTTCGCATCTATGCGCTGTATGTTAATCTTCACGCTCTCCATAAGCTTATCGCTATCCTTTTTGAGGATGAGGTATCTATATGCAAGATCAAAGATTACATTCACGAGCACCGTTGCCCAATCAATATCCGGCCTCATCCTTGAAAGCTGCTCTTCCTCTTCTTTAAACTTACCCTCAACAAAAGCAACAACTTCATCTAAAATGGCCTCATCTTCTTTATCACAAAAAATTTCAAATTCCATATTTTTAAACCTGATTTGCCTTTTCCCACGGATACTGCTGAACAAATCAGCCATTATCTTAACACCTCTATCTTATTTTTTAAATTATGCAACCTCGCTTCAATTTTTTCCAGCCTGGCAATTGTCTCTCTTATCACTTCGTCCTTTTCAGATGAGAGCTTCTCAAGAGCATTTATCCTCTCGATCAACTCGCTCACCTTTCTTGTAAGCTCCTCACTCAGGTCAGGCATTAAGCCCCCTAATTTCGTATCCCTTATTCATCAAAGTAGATACAAAATCATTAAACTTTGCATCTACTTCTTCTTGAGTCAGGGTTCTATCCTTTGACCGCAGGATGAACCTTAAGGTAACACTTTTCTTGCCTTCCGGAATAGGCTTTCCTTCAAATATGTCTAAAACTCTGTACTCTTCAAGCAAAGCTGAAAAGGTATCTTTCGCACAATCAAGAATTTCCTTTATAGATTCATCTGCTCCGATGACAACTGATATATCCCTGCTGGTTGCGGGGAAGGTCGGAAGTCCAGTGTATTTTAACTCTTTGGGCGAAAGATTCGCGAGTTCCAATTCCATTACAAAGACTGGGGCCTTAATATCAAAGATCCGTTTGATTTTCGGTGCAACTTCACCCAGATATCCAATCACTTTCTCGCCATTCAATATCACTCCACCAGAAGAGAATCCCTTGTTTCTCACATCCCTCTGCCCCAAAACAAGGTTTTCTGAGAAAATGCGCCTTAGAGATTCAAAACCCGAAAGAAGATCATAGATATCCACTTCCCTCTCTGTTCTATCCCAGGTCTTTGGAATTTCGCCTGCAACGCAAAGGCCAACTCTCATAACTTCCATAGGTAATTCCTCACTTCCGCGCCAATGGAAAACTTTACCAACTTCAAAGATCCTCAAATACTCAACACCTCTTCTTAAATTCAAAGATGCCACCCTTAATAGTCCTGGAGTGAGTGAGGTTCTGAGTACTGAGAGTTCACTGTGAATTGGATTTTGTATTTTTACAAAAAGTTCTTCAGGTTCACCAAGAGCAATAAGCTCACCAGGTGAAGCGAATTCAATGTTTTTAACTTCCGTAAACCCGCTCACAATAAGGGTTGCCTTGACCAGCCTGTCAAGGGTTTTTTGCTTTTTTCCAATAAATTCCCCACAGCTTTCAGTTTTTCCCTTTATCCTATCATATCCATATATCTTGAGAATTTCCTCTGCGATATCCTCCCACACTTCTATATCCCTTCGCCTTGACGGAACAGATATAGTAAGGTGATCACTCCTCTTATGGACAGCAAATCCAAGTCTTTCTACAATTCGCTTGACTTCCTCCGGCTCTATTACCTCGCCCAAAATACGGTTGAGATCTTTAAAGTAAAGGGCTATCTTTTTCTGCTCAAAGGTTCTGCGCTGGACCAGATTAATTTTGCAAACCTCTCCGCCAGCGATTTTTTTGACAAGATAGGCAACGCGTCTTGATGCAATCTCTGGTATCATCGGGTCACCGCCTCTCTCAAAGCGTCTTGAGGATTCGGTCCCCACATTGAGCATTTGCACAGCCTTTCTGATTCTTACCCTGTCAAAATAGGCGCTTTCAATGATGATGTCCCTTGTATCTGGAGAAACGCTGGTATTTTCTCCACCAATAATTCCCGCGATCGCTATCGGCTCTTCAAAGTCTGCAATCACAAGTATTTCGGGGTTTAGCTCTCTCGTGAGTCCATCAAGGCATAGAATCTTTTCTCCTTCCTTTGCCCTTCTTACAACGATTTTATTGCGAACCTTCCCCTTATCAAAAGCGTGAATGGGTTGTCCAAGTTCAAACATCACATAGTTGGTAATGTCAACGATATTATTTATGGGCCTTTGCCCAAGCAGACTCAACTTTCGTTGTAAATCAAAGGGTGATGGTCCAACCTTCACATTTTTCACAATTCTTGCAGTATACACGGGGCAACCTTCTGGATCAGAAACTTCCACGTTAAAAATTTCATCGCAAATCTCTTCAATGCCCATCCTTGGCCACTGAATTTGATTCCCTGTATGGGCGGATATCTCATGGGCCAATCCAATAATTCCAAGAAGGTCAGGCCTGTTGGGAAAAATATAAAGATCGTATAACCAGTCCTTTAACCCTAAGTACTCCAGAGGAGAAATTCCGATGGGGAAATCCTCTGGCAATTCAAAAACTCCTTCCGAATCTATATCGAATCCCATCTCTTCAAGGGATAAGAGGTTCCCTTGGGAAACTATCCCCTTTATCTCCCTCTCCTTTATGGTATTTCCCTTTATAACCGCTCCAGGCAGGGCTACAACAACTTTGATACCCTTTCTAACATTGGGAGCAGTTGAGACAACGTCAATCTTTCTATCCCCAAGGGAGACTTTAAGATGGTAATACCCTGAAGCGCCCTTTGCCTCCGAAATCTCTTCAATAAGTCCGCTAACCAGGTAGCCATCAAGCCCTTCACCGATGTACCTGAACTCCTCAACCTCTATACCCATGTAAGGAAAGAGATCCTTCAGTTCATAAGGTGAGAGATTAAGCTCTGGTAAATATTCTCTCAAAATATTGTAAGTAATTTTCATAACTGCCTCAAAAATCTTATATCGTTGTCACTGAAAAGCCTTATATCGTCAATGCCATATTTGATCATCGCGATTCTTTCAATGCCCAACCCGAAGGCAAAGCCCGACCATTCTTCCGGCGATAGACCCACATTTTTCAAAACCTGCGGATGAACCATTCCACACCCAAAAATTTCAAGCCATCGGTCGCCAAATTTCACGTGACCCTCTGCTGATGGCTCCGTAAAAGGAAAATAAGACGGCATAAGTCTAAATTCCGCCTTCTCACCAAAAATTTCTTTCACCAGCTTTTCCACCGTTCCCCTCAATTCAGCAAAACTAACATTTTTATTAATATAAAGTCCTTCCATCTGATGGAAGCAGGGAGCGTGAGTGGCGTCAAAGGCGTCAAAACGATAAACCCTTCCAACATGGACAACCCTCAAAGGGGGTTTCCTTTGAAGCATGGTTCTTATCTGTACTGGAGAAGTCTGGGTTCTCAAGAGCATTTTATCGGTGATAAAAAAGGTAGCTTGCATTTCTCTCGATGGGTGGTAAGGAGGTATGTTTAGACATTCAAAATTGTAGTAATCCCACTCCACATCAGGTGCATCATAAGCACTGACTTCTTCAAAACCAAGACCTGCAACTATTTCTAATAATTCCTCTATTACCTTAGTAAGAGGGTGAAGATTACCAATTTCCGTTTGTCGTGGAGGAAGGTAAAGGTCCCATTGTTTCCCAAATGCAGAAGCCAATTCCTCTTTTTTTTCTTTTACTAATCTCTCATACTTTCCTTTAATTTCGTTTACGAACTTTCCAGCTATCCTTCTATCTTCGGGGGCGAGGGTTGAAAGTTTCTTTATAAGTTCCTGAATAATACCTTTTTTCCCAAGATATTTAATCCTGAAGGACTCTAAGTCATCAAGGGAAGATATCTTAGCCCAGTCTCTATCTATTTCGTCCTTCAGTCCCTGTATTTCATCAAGAATTGACATGGGCCTTTGCTATCTTAGCCAACTCGCTAAAAGCTACAGGGTTATTCACTGCTAACTCCGCCAGCATCTTTCTATTTATCACCACGTTCGCTTTCTTAAGACCAGAAATGAGCTTGGAATAGTTTAAACCTTCTTCCCTGGCAGCTGCGTTGATTCTAATTATCCAGAGTTTTCTCATATCGCGCTTTTTCAGTCTCCGGTGGGCATACGAATACTGCAAAGACCTCAAAACCGCCTCATTGGCTTTCTTAAAAGTGGAATGCTTCTGACCATAATAACCCTTAGCTAATTCGCGAATCTTTCTGTGTTTTCTCCTTCTAACAGTTCCCGTTTTAACTCTCATATGCTCCTCCTTAGCGTAAGTTTGGAAATTATAATAGAAGATGCACGACCAGTCAAAATAAAAACGGTAGTTCGGAAAAATTTATTTACAAGGAAAACATTGACATAACGCAAAATCTCCAATATAATAGAGAAGATTAAGACAAGGAGGTATAACATGAAGTATCTTCCAAAAATAATATCTGGTACAATAGTGTTAGTATTTATCTTTCTGGCCTCCTGTAAAAAGCAGGAAATACAGAAAGATGAGACCACCACATTCCTCACATCACTGAACAGTACCGCCATTGATCTCCAAAATACTGAGGCTGTGAGGGTTCTCAACGACTTTACAACAAAAAATCCACCGGTAGGTATTGGGGGCAAAAAAGTTGTAAAATTCAAAGGAAACACCTATAATCTCCCCCTCAAAATCGAAACAAAGGGGGTAAAGGGCAGTATCGAAGAACTCTATGGAACATGGGAATGGCAGGATACTGGCTGGGTTCACATCGATCCCAACAACCCACAAGACGGGATTCTGTTCAGATGGACATATTATGACGAATCTTTTACAAGCCATCAGGCTGAGGTTCTCATCGATTCAATAGAACTCTTCATACTGGATTCAGACACATTGCCAAAGAAGGCCCACGTAGCTCTTTATTTAGACAGTTCAAAGATAGCTGAACTTAGCTTAAATGCTCAGTATAATTCACAAGGGCAAATTACTGATTTATCAGCTATTTTAACCGTCGTAAACGAATTCCAGATTGGCTTGGAAGCCCAAAACCTGCAGTACAATGAGTATGGCGAACTGGTTTCAGGCCAACTTCACTTATGGGTTATTAATTACAGGAACCACAATTTCAGAATGGACATCACAATAACACTAAGAAACGATGAATCTATAACCTTCCTTTATACCGATTCTGATGATTGGGAATTCACTCTTAATGTCTCAGCACCTACACAAGTAATAGAGAACTCGATAACTTATGAAAGGCGCACCGTTTCAGGAGAAATTACCAAGGACAATCGCCACGCAGCGGATATTACTGGTACCATCTGGGAACCAGAGGATGAGAATCATCGGACTCAAATCTATGTAATATTCAGTGATGGAAGCCAAGAACCGCTTTCCAATTATTTAACATTCATCGGATTGAAATAAAATCTTAAGCAACAGAGCAATTTACGGGGTGTGTTTTTGCACACCCCGTTTTTTTAGTAGCTCTTGAAAACATCAAGGAAATCTCTACCGGTAAAAGGTGCGAAGAGAGCATAGGGTATAACCTCTTCTTTCACATTCGATCTTAACCAGTGAGAAGCCTCTTTGTAAATTCTCATCATTTCCTGAATTTGGTCATTCCTAATCTTCTTTGATAATTCTATTATATCATCTTTCAAATCAACATTTACGATAAGATCACATACTCCGCTTTTCACTAAAAAGAGGTCTCTCGCAACGCTTCCATAAAAATCAACAATATCCTCTATAACTCCTTCCGAATTACCTCCTTCAACTCCCTGATTAAGAAAAGCCTCGCATATTTCCTTAAAATTTTTGGGATCAAGATCAGAAATCGCCTTTAATAAACGTGAACGAGTCTCTATAAAGTTGGTTGCAATATACCTTTTTGCTTTACCTATGGATCCTGAGGTTATTCTATAAAGTAGAGTAGGAGAAAACTTCAAATCTATAGTTTCAAAATATTCATTGAAATCTCGGAAAGAAAGATAGTCAAACTTGATTTTTCTTGCCCTTGAATGGATCGTTGGTAAAATCCTCTCAGGCCTGCTAACTATAAAAATAATAACAGTCCTGGGATAAGGCTCCTCAAGCGTCTTAAGAAAGGCATTTTGAGCATATTGGTTGAGATTCTCACCATTGGCTACAATAACAAATCTATACCTTCCACTGTAAGGCCTTTCTTTCCACAGCTCCCTTTCAACTTCTCTTATCTCTTCTATCTTTATCTGCTTCAATGGGTTATAAAATGTTCTTAAATCTCCACGCCTTTGAGCTTCAATCCACTTATCGGAATTCATATCAGGCATTAATAAAAACAAGTCTGGATGCTGAAGATGGCCGATCTGAATGCACTGCGGACACCTTCCGCAGGGGAACTCGTCGTAGTTTTCGCAATTAACAGCTTTGGCGATTTCCAAAGCGGTGGTGAATTTCCCTACGCCCTCGGGACCATAAAATTCAAGAAAAATCGAATCTATTTTTTCACCCCTCAAAAGCTCAATGAGAGGTTTAAGCAACTGTTTAACCTTTTTTTGGCCCCGGATCTTTTTCAAATTCAAACTCATCTTACCTCAACATACTCCTTTATCTTTTCCAACTTTTTATCACCAATCCCTTTAATTTCTTTAAGTTCATCAACATTTGTAAACTTCTTTCGTTCTCTTCGCTCAAGAATCAGCAAAGCAGTTTTAGGACCAATGCCTGGAACTCTCGTTAAATCATCAAAACTGGCAGTATTAAGATTTAACTTCCCCTTCAACGCTTCAACATTTTCATCAGCAACATCTTTTGCTATACTTTCAAGGGCTGCATTTTTTAGTTTCGCTAAATTCGCCTCCTCTTTTTTATTCAATAACAAACCTCCTGCCATCATAGAGATTCCTATTAACAATAATCCGATCCTTTCCTCTTTTGTGAACCACATCAGAAATTAAAATTAACGTTAATTGAAAAATTTGTATTCGAATTGTATCTCTTGCTGAGATTATCGGTATACTTCCTGTATCCAAATCCAATAGTACCGGTAATATCTCTTGTGATGGAATAGGTTCCATTAAGGTCAAAACTCATGATAGTCTGATCCCTTAACTTTGTTTCCTTTCCCCCGACAATACTTGATTGAACACTTCGTGACCACGTGATGTTACCGCCAAGCTGAAGAGAGCTGGCAAGTTTCCACTGTACCCCACCGATGGGAAACCTGATTACCTTACCTTGGGAGATGGAGTAGGTCGGACTTAGAGTTAACCTATTGTCAATGTTCCTTGTCGTCCTCTCACCAAAACGAAAATCCGTATTCTTTTGCTCATTTCTGGAAAAATTAACACTTAAACCAATCCCGTTTCTAAACAAAAGATTCATGGTCTGAGTTAAACTGGTCGAAAAGGATTTATTATCAGGCAACTTCCCAAAATCACCAGATTGCTGCGCGCTTCTCTGATAATTAAGGCTGAGGGTCCAGCTGGACGTAAATTTTTGGAAATATTTGCCACCAATTCTTACATTAGAAATAGAAAACCTTGGCCATATAATGCTTTTGGTATATCTCTTGCTGATATAGACTCTGTTAGTCGTGTTATTATACGACCCTCCAATATTAAAAGATGCCATCATTAGGCGAAAGCCCCAATCAACACTGTATTGCCTTGTAAATGAATTGGTAAACCTCTCCACCTGCCCCCAATCGGTTATTGCGTTTCTATCAATCCCGAAGCGGAATTTCCAGTCTGGACGATTGGACACCATGTACAAGCCATAATTATCCACAATAGTATAACTGAACCTCAGAGGCTGTATATTATTAGAAAAATCTGTAAACTTTTTCTTTAAAGGATTGGGAATCTGCTTTCCCGTAGAATCGGTCAAATCTTTAAATAAAACCGCCGACATCTTGGACAACAAATTGGAAAAGTTAAAACTCACATTAGCTCCTGCATTGGTACTGCTTGTAATATTAGCCTTTAAAATTGAATCAATGGCTTGGAAACTTCTATCCTTGCTTTCTCTGTAGTTTGCGGCAAAATTAAAAGACGGATCTAATATTGAAAACAATGTAAACCTGAGGGAACCATTGACCCCTTCGCTGTAACTCATCTCCTGCTTTCTTAGTAAATCCATGGCATTTCCCAAATCGTACCTTAGATTCAAAAAGGGGAAAGGATTGTACGATAGAGAATGAGATTGGTCAAAGGTCTTGGACGAATCCTTCTGGGTAATATTACTGAAAAGGTCTCTATAAAACGATTTGGCTTCACCAATACTCCCGGAAAAGCTATACTCAGGAAGTGGATTTAATACTACCTTTCCCTTTCTTATGGTCCACGGTACTGAGATTCCGTGTCTGAAACTCAAACTTCTTGAAAATCTGTTCCTGATGTTTCTCGGGGTAATGGAGGTGTCAGAGTTTACAAAGCCAGAGAGTGAAAAGGGCTCCACAAGATATTTGACAAGCAGGTTATTGGAATTACGACTTTTCGAAAAGCTAAAAGAAGTTCGTCTTATCACCGAGGTACTCCTTTGTTCCAACTGCTGGGTTTTGTTCAGTATGAGATCCGAATAACTACCATAAAGTGGCAAGGAATAGGTGTAATTTTTCGAATGGAAAAGGTTAAGACGCAGCCCCCACCTCTGTGGTAAAAGTTGACCAAAATCGGCATTTATACTGTAAGATGTGATTTGATCGTTGCTTTTTGTCCCTGCACCCTGAAGGGGTTTAAAATTGCTTTGCATTTTAGTAAATGATAAATTAGAACTAAGAAAGTTAGCCAGTCTGAAATCAGCGGTGAACTGACCTGCGGTGGCCCTATCTCTCCGCGGGTCTCCCACTCTGAACTCATCGATCCATATTTCCCCACTGATTCTCTCTATGGACTCATTCAAGATACCAAAAGATACACTCTGTATCTGAGTAAAGGATGGGTTACCTTTTATTGCAACGTTTCCAATCAAATGTGGACCAGGAGCTGACGTGGAATCCCGCAAAGATTTCTTTATCTGGGTTAAGGAATCAATCTGAATGATCACCTCCTGCCAATCTGAGTTTGTGACCTTATATCTATACTCATAGTAATTCAAACTATCACCCAATCTCACATATACCGTAGGATAAGGTGTAGAGGTTCCTGGCGCTGGCTTTACAAAAAATCTAACCGTTCTATAATCTACTAAATTTAATGGTATAGACTTCATCTGAGTTGCGTGGGCAAAGTGTTTAGGTCCCAGATTTTCGTACCTTATGCCAAGTGAGTTTTCTTGTTCCAGCCTCCCGGTAATGAGGTCTCTTTCCAATTCAATGCCCGGAGGCGAAGTATAATTGGGATCATCGTTATGTCCCACAGATCTTACGAAGATGTTCTCATCCGAACCCACAGGGTAAAGGGAATCTACAGTCATTACCAGCGACTTAACATATCTATTTCCCTGGAACTTCAACTGGGCTATTACAACGGTATCTGGTTCAGAGATCTCATCGAACCAGATTCTCACGAATCTTATATATCCCCAGTTTGGATTGCCAAATCTCCTAACAAAAGTGGTATCTTTAAGGGGAATAAGAAAGGTTCTAAATCCCTCTGAATTTTCTCCCACAAATATGTCAGGTGAAGGATTTTCAAGGTCTATAACAAACTCATAATAATTGTTTTCCAATGAAAGTTTGCCATCCACAATCAACTCTTCGGCATCCAGTCTACCATTCCCTTCAGTTCCATTAATCTTGGAATAATCCCTGACACCCGAACTCCTTGGGTTGTAATAATCATCATTTCCATCATCAGAAGAGCCCGAGTTCCACAGGCTATCTACCCCACTAACACCGTCCAGTCCGGTATCTTCACCTTCATCAAGTGCACCGTTCCTATTTTTATCTTCGGTAGAGATCGTATAAGGATCATAACTTTTAATTTTACCCGCTTTATTTCTCCATACCGCGTTTTCTGAGATGTCTGGGCCCACATCAACAATTAGCTTCCCCTTTCTACCCTTCACAATTACATTCAAAAACTCGTAGTTCGAAAAATCTTGCCCATAATTGCTTAGTAAACTTGAAATGGAAAGAAAGGATGGAATTCCTGAAGCTTTCGGGTAAAGTTCAATATAAAATACAAGATGGGGTAAATCCCTTTCTTCCGATGGAATATTGGAAAAGATTTGACCCTTCTTATAGAGATCATAAACGCCTGCCCAAACAATCTTCTGCCCAAGATAAAAGGTGTCCTTCTCCTGAGATTGAGACACAAGGGGTATAGAACCAACTTTCCAGTCAAAAACCGAAAAAGACACGTTTACCTCATCCTTAGAATTTTCCATATCATCA